>JAGLNJ010000050.1 GCA_023139575.1 Candidatus Omnitrophota bacterium
TGTCTTCTTCAATGGCGTGAAAAATCTGCCCGAGCTCAACCCAGGACAGCTTGAATGTCTTGCAGGCCGCAAGCGCCCGCTGCCTTATATCGTTCACAACATTGTGCCGCTGAAGCCGCTTAAGAGCTTTGTTTGATTTTGTTTCTGTTGCCGTGATCATAGACTTACTTTCACAAGATAAATTGAGATGAAGGGAACATCTTAAGGGCAAAATAAAATATTCTCAAGGAAAAAGATGAAATTAACAGGCGCATTAAAATACATTGGGCTATCTAAAAGTAGTTACTTGTATGAATCTCGACCTACGAGCCAGAAAAAAAGGACATATAAGTTAGATCCTGTTCTTAAGGATGTCTTGTTGAATTTAAACGATCGAGAACTAACTCCGGGATATAGGAAGTTGACAAAATATCTCAAGGAAAAGCGCCAAGGGGTTTGGAATAAGAAGTGGGCATGATGTATTTATTCGTCGTGGAGGATGTCTACGACAAAGAAATCTTGGCGGGATATATGGATATTCGATGTCGTGCCGCTGAAGCGATCAAAGCCTTGGAGGAAGCTATAAAGAAAAGATTTGGAGATCGCCTTCCTGAGGGTTTATCTCTGACGCTAAGAGTTGATCGTGGATGCCAATTTACCGCCGAGGACTTTGAGACATTTGCTAAGTCTCAAGGGATAGATTTAGAATTCTGTGGTATTCAGACACCCAACGACAAACCTTATATTGAAAGTTTTTTTGGATGTTACAAGCGAGAAGAAGTTTATCGAAATGTTTACGAAGATTTTTTTCAGGCTTATGAAGGCTGGGAAGGTTTTCGAAAATGGTACGATGAGTTGAGACCTCATGGAACATTGAAGGACATGACTCCAAAGGCTTTTAGAGAGTCAAAACTCTCTACAGTTTTAACCTGATTTTGGTCCAGAAACATGGTGGTTGACACGGAACAGAAGAAACAAATCGAAGAAGATCTCCGGAAAAAATCTTTAGCGGATTTTTACAATAAAGGTTTTTCCGCGGACTCGATTAAATATGATCCGGCAAAAATCCCGCCCGGAAAGGCTGCCAGCCCTTTTCATTTGTTCGCCTGTAATATTTTTTTATGGTAACTGTTTCGCGTCAAAATGGTCGCCGGGCCCGGAGCTCCCGAGCCTATTCTTTGATCATCAATCCGTGTTAAAGGCATAACACCCATTAAGGAATTAGTTAAAAAGGCCTCCTCTCCCTTTTTCAACTGCTCAACCGGAGAGGCAACAAACCTGACAGAAACATTGTTGTGTTCTGCCATAGTCATTACGGCATCCCGGGTTATGCCATTGAGGCAGCCTGTCTTTAATTCCGGAGTATATAAAACACCCCGGCTCACCCAGAAAATATTGGCGCGCGATGCCTCAACAACACTGTTATTGTTGTTACATAAAATTGCCTCATCGAGACCATAGTTCCGCGCTTGATGATAATAATCAAGGAAGGGGCCGTACTTGATGGTTTTTACCCCCGGCGTTAAGGCCTGTTCATCTTCCCCCATGCTGAAAGACTTGGCTGAAAATCCTTTTTCATATATCTCCTCCGTGAAAACCTGATAGTCTTGGACAACAATGGATATATGTGTTTTGCCGTCATGCCACACGCACAGGCGCGAGCGCCCATCTTTCATGCTGTTCTTTTGAATAACTTCCGCGAGCCATAAACTTAATTTCTTAACGGTGAAGCGGTGTTTGATCTTCCCCCTTTCCAACCCTTTCAGCACGCGCTTGATATGCGCGTCTTTCAAGACCACCGTCCCCTCATAAATCCGCATCGTTTCAAACAGGCCAACACCCGGCAGATGCCATGGAAGAAGCTGATCCGTCAAAGCGGCTGTTCCCTTTAAATATTGACTGTCAAAAAAAATAATTCTGCTTTTCATCTTAAACCGCCCCGGCTGGCAATACGCAAACATTCCCGCATGGCCCCGGCCTTGACCAGTGTCTCTTCATATTCCTCCTCGGGAATTGAATCAGCCACAATTCCTCCTCCGACGTGAAAACTGGCCTCACCCTCACGCATCAATAAGGTGCGGATAAGAATATTAAAATCCATATTACCCGTAAAACTTATATACCCCATAGAACCGGTATACAAGGACCGCGGGCTTCCTTCCAGTTCACGGATGATTTCCATGGCGCGAATTTTCGGGCAGCCCGTAATAGAACCGCCGGGAAAACAGGCGCGCAGCAAATCAAAGGAGTCTTTTCCCTTTCGCAATTTCCCCTCTATAGTGGACGTCGTTTGAAAAACCGTACGATATTCCTCCAACGCCCTCAACGTCTTTACACGAACAGAACCGTTCTCACACACCCGCCCTAAATCATTCCGCTCCAAATCCGTGATCATCAAAAGCTCCGCTTTATCTTTAAGGCTTTTATTTAATTCCGCCCTGTTCTGTTTATCCCGGCCTTCCGTCTCCCCCCGGGGGCGCGTCCCTTTCATCGGTCTTGTCTCAACATCCCGCCCTCTGACACTTAAAAACCTCTCCGGTGAACTGCTTACGACTTTACAAACCCCGATATCAAAATACCCCCCGAAGCAGGACGGAGAAAGATTGCGCAAAAGATCATAAAACGCCACCGGATCAACCCGTTTCAGCGCCGGATCTTTGCAGCAAAATCGCTGCGCCAAGTTTACCTGATATATCTCCCCCAAACGAATAAATTCTAAAGCCTTTTTGACAGCGTTGATATACTGCCTCTTGGTAAAATTACTTTTATAAAGACCGCTTCTGTTTTTTGGGCGATTTTTTTTATTCTGAATTGTGTTTCGCTCTCCGCTCGTTTTTACCGAAGAAATCCTTCCGGCAAAATATTTTAACCGCTCTACCGCCTTCCGCCGCCTTTTTCCGCCTTTCAGCTCCGGCAATCCCGTTGATGAAAGATATATTTTATTTTTCATGTGGTCAACCGTGATGATACAGTCATAAAAACCGAAACAACTATCCGGCAGAACGCCCCTGGAATAATTTATATCCGTCGGACACCCTTTTCCCCGGCCAAAAGCCTTTTTTTCTAAAAAATACCCGTATTCATAACCTAAAAAACCCATGATCCCGGCGGGAAAAGGCGACTTTTCTGTGGAATCCGCCTGCCCCGCGAAACAATATTGACTAAACTTTTTCCTTAAATTATTTAAATGGTCTTTACCCCTGCTTGTCACCACGGCAAAAGGATCGCAGCCGATAAAAGAATATCTCCCCATGGACGGCTCATACAGGCTGCTTTCCAATAAAAAAACATATTTTTCGCCGCTGAAAGCCGCCAACAAATCCACGACGGATGAGCTCAATTCAAATTCCTGCCATAAAATTTCCTGAGACATTAACTACCCTTTTTTGGTTACAACATACACCGGAACCATGCGCCCCGGCCGATAAGACATTTTAGTCTTGTTTATATTATCCGCGCAAAAATCATCCATAACATTGATGAATTTAAAACACCGCACCTGCGGATCATCAACGAATTGATTAAAAATGAATACCGGTAACCCCTTTATAGTTAAATCCACCGTTTCAAACAAGACACAAAATTCCCGGTCGTTAACCGGATACCCGAAAGTATAGGCCTTCACACAGCCATCAACCTTTACCACCCTCGCCATCAGCCCTAACTCTTGATAATACTTCAGTGCTAATTGTTGAACACGATTATTTTCAAGAAGCATCGCGTGTGAAACATCATCCTGACCTTTCCTCTGCCGCGATACCGTCCATTCATTTAAAAGTGTCAAACATTCCTCTTTATGTTCCGGCTCATACGATAAATACTCATACGTATTATTCTTCAGAAATTGATTGCGGTCAGAACGCTTTGATTTATACCGCTCTCCTTTTAATCGCGCGATGTCTTCGCGCTCATAGCGGCATTCTTTTCCTTTTTCATAGAAGGCGTACTTTTCCTCACTGAAATATTTTAAACGCTCTTGAGGCACATTTTCAATACGGGAAACACCGCTGCCCTGATTAACTTCATCCATAACAGCAAAACATTCCGCGATAGTTTCAGCTTTTATATTATCCCCTAAAGGCGGCAAATAAAGAAACGTCCCTAAATGATTCGTCGCGAAAATGCAGAGGCTTTTATCAATCGTTCGGGTGAAAAAGTGAAAATGTTCCTGCCACAGGGCTATTTGCGAGAAATGAAAAGGTGAAAGTGTCGATAAAGATTTTGCCAGAAAGGCGCTGACCTGTTCCTGTCTCTCAAGCAAGCCCTCCTCCCAAAACAATGCCCCCTCATTCGCCTGGACAGTAAAAAGACGCGCTATTTCATCTTTAAACTCCTCGTATTCCCCTGCTATATCGGCATTCCTTTTCAAAAAAACAGCCATTTTGTTTGTAGCGAAAGTTTCCTTCAAATAAGCCGCGTATTCTTCAAATTCAGATGTGCCGTATTTCTCTTGAAGATAAGGACAGCTCAGATGCGCGCTGACAGCAACGCCGGATTCGTCCCGGGTGATAAGAAAAGGGTAGAGTCCGCATTCAAAAGGCCTTTGATCATAAATAGCGCAATGATTATCGTTCTTGAGAAACCCGCAAAGGCATGCTCCCTGACATGATGAAACCCTTAAATAATTATCTATATCAACATTTTGCCGGGAATATATTTGATTATTGTCTTTTAAAAAGAAAGCGGGAACTTTCTCCTCCATGGCCACCCGGGGACGCCATTCGCTTTTCTCTTCCCGGAAGCGGCAGCATCCATCACAGGACAAACAAATTTCTGAAGGGACAAATTGCCTGAATTCTAATATATCTTTCATAAGGCAGGCCTGAATTATTCTTGTTTTATTCTCCTACAATCTGAACAATCAGCTTACGAGATCTGCTGCGGTTATCAAAATCAATAAAAATGATCTGCTGCCAGGTCCCCAGGGCCAATGCCCCGTCAATAAAAGGCAACGCGAGCGACGGGCCGACCAAAGACGCCCGTAGATGAGAATGGCCGTTACCGTCATGCCAGGTTTGATCGTGATGATATTCTCCCGGAGGGATAAGTTTATTGAAGATATCTTTAATGTCCTGAACCAGGCCCGGCTCATACTCACAAGTAGTTAAAGCCCCCGTCGAGCCGCATACGCTGATGTTCACAATGCCGGCCCGCAATCCGGACGCGGATAACTCTTCAGCTACTCGCGGTGTGATATCAGTGATCTCCGCGTTTCCTTGCGTGGATAATTTTATATATCTTGTCACAACGCTCATTTATTGATCCCTCCTTAATGTACCGCGCTTCCCGGCGCCACCTCACGGTCCGGGCTGATGATCGATATGCCCCGGTCATCACCAACAGCCAAAAGCATCCCGTTTGATTCTTCACCGCGAATCGTTGCCGGCTGCAGATTAGCGACAAGGATGACCTGCCGACCGACCAACTGTTCCGGCGTGTAAAACTGCCGGATACCGGCCACCAATTGGCGTTCTTCTTCTCCCAGGCTGACTTTCAATACATATAAACGGTCCGCGTCGGGATGCTCTTTCACTTCCAGAATTTTGGCAACAACCAACTCCACTTTCTTGAAATCTTCAAACGACAACATACTTACTCCTCTCTTAATTAATAAATGAGATTAATACATATTTTCAATATTCCTGTTTGAGAGAGAATAATTCTATCACATTGATGTTATTCTGCAAAGCGTCTCCTCCCCGCGGCAGTGCCTTCTTCTGATTTCACCATCCGGTAAAAAAACTTTCTTGATGAATAATTTTTTGGTTAACAAGAAAACTCCTCCCTTCGGTCGTCATAACTTCTTGCGTTCTCAGGACAGGAAATGCTTGAATATATCCAATATATTCGTAAGCATTCCAAAACATGTCCTCGCACATATTGGGTTGAATTTCCTTTTTATTTCGCTTTGGACAATCATAAGAAGCGCCTTTGTTTTGGCTATCGCCACGAAGACCTTGATTATATTGATACGATTAACAAGAATGTTTTGAAAAAACATCAGGCCTACCTTAATCGTTTAGATCGGTTTCCTCTTGATAAAGCAGAATTATATTTGAGGTTGAAAGAGGCTCATGGCGTGAATTCGATTCGTGGCCTTTCCGAGGTTACAGGTGAAGATTGGTCATATATCGCCAAAGTTATTAGGCTTTTGGATTTACCGGAACAGATTAAGGATTTTCTACGCAATAACAAAAGAGATCCTTCTATTGTAAAGCTTTTCAATCTCAAAAGATTGTTAGATATTGTCCGGCAGGGCGAGGAATTTCTTCAGTTGGCCTGTTTTAGGGGATTTATGGAATTGAATGGTCTGAATCAAGTAAATTCTTGACAAAAGCGGGACATGTGTTATATTGTCACTCAGAAAGATTCATGAGGGATGAAACAAATGGTTAATGAATATAACATCAATTCTCCTTTAGGGGGGATATCCAAAGACAATCGAGAAAAGCTCGATATTATCAATCGGGAGTTTTCCGGGCCTTTTGAAGTATCTGATATTGAGAACTTATTTGGAATTGAACGGTCTAAGGCTTCAAGATTGTTGGCTCATTGGGCTTCAAAGGGATGGTTGACGAGAATTCGAAGAGGACTTTATATTACCGTGCCTTTGGGTGCAGAAGATCCTAAAACCAGATCAGAAGATCCCTGGATTGTTGCTAATAAAGTTTTTGAGCCTTGCTATGTGGGAGGATGGAGTGCTTGTGAGCATTGGGGATTGACAGAGCAAATCTTTGACAGCGTGGTCATTTTTACTGGGAGTAAAATACGCAATTCCAATTTGATGATACAAAACACTAATTTCTTGCTTAAACCCTTAACAAAAATAAAATATTTCGGTACGAAAACTATATGGAGAGGAAGAACAAAAATCCAAGTATCTGATCCTACTCGGACGATTGTAGATATTCTAAATGATCCTTTAGTTGGTGGCGGGATGAGAAATGTTGCCGATATTATCAAGCAATATTTTGTAAGTGAATTTAGAGATGATAATCTTTTGGGTGCGTATATTAAAAAAGTTAAAAATAAGACGGCACACAAGAGACTCGGGTATATTTTAGAAACGTTAAACATTGACGCGTCTCATTTAATTAAAAAATGCAAAAAGAATTTGAGCCAGGGATTTTCTTTGTTTGATCCTTCAGCAATCGGCAAAGGAAAATATTTGAGAAAATGGAATCTAAGAATTAATGTGAACATTATAGGAATTGTTAATGATTAGCCGTGAAGAAATAAAAGGTTGGGTTTCCGAATGGGGCTTAAGAGAAGATGTCATCGAAAAAGATTATGTTATTGGCTGGGTGTTGTGGGGAATTAGCACATCAGATGAAATTAAGAAGTCATGGGTATTTAAGGGTGGTACGTCACTTAAGAAATGTTACATTGATACTTATCGTTTTTCTGAGGATTTAGATTTTAGTGTTCTTCCGAAAGGACCTGTTAAGCCTGAAGAATTAGAGCCCATTATTAACCATATTCTAGAGAGGGTATACGAAGAATCAGGTATTGATTTTTCTATTAGAAAGCCGGTATTCAAATATTTTTCACATCATCATTATACAGAAGGAAGTATTTATTATCGTGGCCCCAGAGGTACTCCCTCGCCAGCTAGAATAAAGCTGGATATTACAGGTAACGAGAAAGTTGTAAGACCATCTGTCTTGCGAAGCGTGACTCATCCTTATAGTGATGACCTGCCCAAAACAGCGCAAGTCCGTTGCTATTCTTTTGACGAGATTTTTGCAGAAAAAATCAGGGCTATGGGGCAACGGGGCAGGCCTCGTGATTTGTATGATATTATAAAATTGTTTTGGCGTGAGGATCTTCAAGCAGAGCCTCTGCATATTAAAAAAGTTTTACAAGAAAAATGTGCGCATAAAAATATTCCAGTTCCAACATTTGAAGCGATTGAGAATTCACCGCATAAAGATGAGTTGATAAGTGAATGGAAAAATATGCTGGCACATCAACTACAAGTGCTTCCTCCTTTTGAAAGGTATTGGGAAGAACTTCCTAAATTGTTTGCTTGGATAGACGGTGATTATAAACCTAAACCTTTGGGAGTGATTTCGAGTGAAGGCAATGCCTGGAGTCCGCCACCAACAATGTGGGTCTCAGGCACAGGTATTCGTTTAGAACCAATTCGTTTTGCCGCTGTTAATCATTTGTGTGTTGAGTTGGAATATATGAAACAAGGCGTTGAATTTAAAAAATATTTGATAGAACCGTATTCATTGCGACGAACTAAAGACGGCAATATTATTTTAAAGGCAATTAAGCTTAAATCACATTCTCGTGATGGAACATTTCGTGTTGACTGGATTCGCAAAATAAAAGTTACCAATCAGACATTTAAACCAAGATATAAAATTGAGTTTGCACCAACAGGCACAATCGGAGCTAAACCTACAGCAAGAAAAAGTGAATATGAATTGGGAGGATATTCTTCCCCTTCGATTAGATCATCACGGAGAAAAATCAAAAGCTCTTGGGGAACAAAATATATTTTTCAATGCGGTATGTGCCAAAAGAAGCTTACAAAGTCAACCAATGATCCTAAATTAAGACAACATAAAGATCCATGGGGATCGCCATGCTCAGGGCGGACGGGGTATTTGGCGGGGTATAAATAAACATTTAGGTCAAGTAAAAAAAATATATTTATGAAGCTGCAAAAGCCAAAAAAACGACATCATTATATACCTGTCTTTTATTTAAAAGGTTTTACGAATAAAGAAGGGATTCTGTATGTGTACGACAAAGACAGAGATCCAGTGTTTGAATCATCTCCCGAGGGTATTGCTTATGAGAACCATTATTTTTCTTTTCGGACACCTGAGGGACAGAGGGATTCTGAGACTGTAGAAAATTATATCATGACGTTAGAAAGGGAATGATAAGAAGGTATGAGCGTGATACCTTTGGTTTGTTGTTGAAATTTGTGAAAAAACTTAAAATCATTGGAGAATTGGCTTTGTGGTTCAACAGGTCGCGCTTTGGGACCTCGTCATTCACCCCATATGTGTCCGTTTTGCGAACCAGCGCTCTTTTGAACCACAAAAGAGCCTCGCCAACGGAGAAGCTGTTTCCGATGGGGAAACTATCGAGTTTGCCCCATCGGAAACGCTTGAATATATTCGATACGTTCGACAGTGTGCCTCTATATCCCCCCGCACCTATTGGTGTGAATTCCCCTGTTATACTGTTATAAGCAATTCCAGACAGCATTTCCGTTTGGGATACCGCCCCGAAGACTTATCCGATATCGAAACCACAGAGCAAAAAACATGGGAAAAGCATCAGTCTTATCTGAACCGGTTGGAGCGTTTCCCGCTTGATAAGGCCCAATATTATCTGCGGTTGAAAGAGGCTCATGGGGTGAATTCGGTTCGCGGCCTTGCCCGGATCACAGGGGAGAATTGGTCTTGTATTGCCAAACTTTTCAGGATTCTGGCTCTGCCGACGCGCGCTAAAGTGTGTAAACATGAAAACATCTATGTTCAGGAGTATCAAACTATTACGGATGTTCGTCGGGGATTGAAAACATACTTCAATTTTTACGATACAGAAAGGTTACATCAGTCATTAGATTGTCAAACACCGCGGGAAGTTTATTCAGGCTTGAAATTTAACGCCCAAGTCAGAAAAATTTTCCATCTTAAAAACCCTTAACTTTGGTCTAGACAAAGGAAGTATTTTACTTTGAGCCTTTCTTTGAGTTCCTGTTGATAAAGAAATCACCTTACTTTATAATGGCCACATAGTTTAAAAAGAAAGAAAACCCATGACATCTCAAAGGTTTAGATACTTCATCCTCATTTTAACCCTCATCAGCGGTATATTCCTTTTCTTACCGCATATAAATTTTCAACCCGCTCTGGCGCCGGGAGACCACGGCCGGGATCTTTACTGTTTTGAAGCTGTTCTTAAAGGAGACCTCCCTTATAAAGACTTCTGGTGGGTATACGGCCCTTTGATGCCATATTATTACGGATTATTCTTTAAGATTTTGGGTGTCAACATCCAGAGCGTGTTATTAGGGAAACTCCTTTTAAACTTGATAATGGGCATGGCGATATTCTTATCTTTAGGCCTTTTTATCCCCCTCCTCTTCGCCTATATAGGCACCCTCTGGTTTTGGGTTTTCAACCCTGACTTCTTCTTTACCTACAATCACATCGGAGGCATCACATTACTGACTATAATCATTTATAATCTTTTTTATTATATCCGTTACTCTTCCTTTCGTCATATTGTTCAAGGCCTCTTTACAGCCTTTCTTTTGTGCCTGGTAAAAATTAATTTCGGCATCATTGCCGCCCTTCTTTTCCTCATCATTGTCACTATGACAAACAAAATCAACGGCGTCTCCCTCAGCCCCAAACAAAAACGTTCCCTTCGTGTCCTGTTTATTGCCTTTGGCGTAGCGATCTTTACCGTTTATTTCTCTTTAATCAGGAATCTTTCCCTGGCAGAAATCCGCCAATGCTTTCCCTATCTCAGCAGTGACCATCCGCAAAACGCCGCCCCTGTCAGCATGCTGATGCGTTGGTGGGAAGCTATCGCCTTAACCATAAATAAGGATTGGCCAAACCGTTTTTTCAGTTTCATTATCATCATGGCCATCGTCCAGGTCGCGCTCCACTTCAATAAGCCCTCGGTGGATAGCGCCTACAAAAAGAAAATTTTAATGGCCATCATTACCCTGTGCCTTTTTTATTTCTTAAACATCCATGAATTCTTCATGTCAGGAGTTCTTTATCGCGCGGCCTGGTCTCAACCTTTCAGCATCCTCTTGATTTTTCTCTTTATCGGTTTGGCCGCGAAGGGCCTGTCAAAAACGGTTCGCGTACTGCTTTTCAGCACATTCTTTCTGATTATCACCTTGCAGAATTTATGGATAACACAAGCAATCCAGCTCAAAAAGAACCCGCTGCAATTCCTTGATTTCGAAAAAGGACAGGTTTATACCGGCAATGATTCTTCGTGGAAACAGGTCCTGCGGCAAACCGTCAGTTATCTCCGTGATCATGTTTCTGAAGATGAAAACTTTCTCGCCCTGCCGTATGATCCTTTGTATTATTATCTTTGCGACAAGCCCAGCCCCTCAAGGCAATTGATATTTTTTGAGCACATCAACATTCCGGAAGAACAAGAAGAAAAGATTATAACCGAGCTTGAACAGCAGCGTGTTAATTGGGTGGTCATCTCAAACCGCGCGCTGTCAGACTATCCCGGCTTAGGGGTTCTGGGCGAAACCTATTGCCCTGTAATCGGCAAATATCTTAACGAAGAATTTGAAATAAACAGGACATTCGGCTTTTGGGTGCCTACTTCTGACTGGATATACCCCCCAGGCATGCGTATTCTGAAAAGGAAAAACCCCCTTTAAACAAAAAAATTCCCGGGCCACATAGTTATGCCTTCTTTGCGAAAAATTCTTTCTGTTATTATCGTTCTGGCCGTGGGCTTCTTTATCCTTTTGCCGAATCTTGATTTTCAATTTTATCTGGCACAAGGGGACCATGGCCGCGATCTCTATTCATTCAAAAAGACCTTCGAAGGGGCCGTTCCTTATAAAGACTATTCCTCACTCAACGGCCCGCTCATGCCTTATTATTACAGCTTGTTCTATCACATTTTCGGCGTGAGCATCCAATCAACCCTTATCGGATATTATCTCATTATTCTTTTAACGGGGCTGCTTGTTTTTTGCGCCGCAAGACTTTATCTGGACTCCTTCCCAGCCTTTATATGCGCCCTGTGGTATTGGGCCTTCCGCGGATTAGGATTTTATTACACCTATAATCACTGCGGGGCATTATTTTTGATGATACTTGTCATCTATTGCCTGCTCGCCTATATTCGAACCCCCGGAAAAAAGCATATCATCGCCGGGCTGATCGCTCTTTTCCTTTTGCTTCTCATCCGGCCCAACATAGGCGCGGCGGCAGCCGCCGCCTTCATTGTTTCTATGGGGCTCATTATCGCTCAGCAAAACATTATTCAAAAAGCCGGGAAATTTCTTAAAGTTATCCTGTGTTGTTTGGGCGTTCTTTTTTTATCTTTTTTCATCTACAAATTTTTAACCATCGGCCAGCCGCGACACATCACGGAGGATTTTTCTTATTATCTTCAGGCCGTTGATCTCAAACAAATCCC
>JAGLNJ010000051.1 GCA_023139575.1 Candidatus Omnitrophota bacterium
CTTTAGGGGTTCCTTCCCTATCCTGCAAGGCCTTGGCTAAAGCAGCCGCATCTGAAGAAACAGAATATTCTTGTGACCAATAACTATCCCAAGATTGCCCCAGGTAATCCGCGAAAGCATACGCAGGCGGGTCCAAGGCGCTCCACATCGGCATGATCAAGGCAAAGTCGGCTGCGCCGACTGTAGACAGCACAGGAATTATTTCCGGATTTTTGGCAATAGCAACCAAATTAATTGACTCACCACCTATCTTCTTTTGACGCCACGCCTGCAAGCCCATGCGCCCTCTTCCCGCCAACCCTCCTAATAAGGCGCCTCCTAAGGTATAAGTCAAAATCGTGTACCAATCGCCCCCATTAGCCTGGGTGTCAGCATAGCCAACAAGATAGCCGGCCGTACTGCCAAGAGCCGCTCCGGACAAAACCTGATGCTGGCCCATTTGATGTGCCATGCGCTGAAGAAATTTCATCTCCGCAGGCTCAAGCGCTGAAGCAGCTTTTGCCAATCCCAAACCTTCAAGATCGACGCCTAATGCCCTTGGTACCCACGTCGTAGCTAAAAGAAGCCCCCCCACTAAACCAACGCCAACACTTCCTATTTGCTTTCTCCCTGTAAAAACTTCGCCTTTATCTTTGGCTTCAACATAGCCGCCTAAATAACTGCCCGTCATATATTTTGCTAACTTGCCCGTCGTTGAAGTGAACCTTAAGCCCTTAAAACCTGTCAAGAGGCCATATCCCCCGCCGACTAAAATATCTCTTCCCGCGTCGCTCAATTCGTAATCATTAAAAGCCACGCCGTCTTCGTAATAATCCTGCAGAACGCCACGCGTGACATTAACGGTCGCGTGCCCCGCGGCAGAAGTAAGGTGAGGCATAACAGCCATCAATTTTTTTCTTTTTTTCGCCGCTGCTATTATGTCTTTCACACGTTTTGACTTATTAAACGCCTGCACGCCTTTTCCTAAACCGGCAAGGCCTACAACCAATCCGCCACCAAGGAATGCTCCGTCAGCGGCCCAGTCTGTCGCGTCATCTACATTCCACTCTTCGCCTGTGATCATGGTATTTGCCGTATAAAACCCAACGTCTGCCGCGCCAAAGATACCCATTTCTTTAAACATCGCCCTGCCCAGCGCCCTCGCCCCATTTATAAATCCAGCAGCAAGAAGAGTCGTGAAAACAGCCTCCGTATTTGCTTTCAGACTTTCCATAGTAGTAAATTGAAATTTCTCCCTGGATATCGGCCTTTCTTTATTTAATAAAACATTATGTGCCCAGTTGGACAAATATATAGATCTTTCTGTCAAAGGCTGTTTTAGCGAATCAACAGGCATCAGGACAGCCATGGATTGCAAAAGGCTTGAATTAATAAGCTCCGCGACAGCGGGAGCATTCTTTACAAATTTTTCCATGACTTTCTCGGATGTCCTTACAAGAAAATTTCCGTCTATTTCACCATCTGTAACCTTTTGAGTGGCAGCAATCATAGTATCAGTAACATCTTTTACATCTGCCCCTAATAACGTCGTGTTGGCATAATAAGGCTCACGGCCTGCCGCCTGCAAGAAAGGATCAACAAAAAGAGCGCCGATGGCTCCTG
The DNA here is from genome assembly GCA_023139575.1 of Candidatus Omnitrophota bacterium. Classification (GTDB taxonomy): domain Bacteria; phylum Omnitrophota; class Gorgyraeia; order Zapsychrales; family JANLHA01; genus JAGLNJ01. The sequence continues at coordinate 1,603 of JAGLNJ010000051.1, forward strand.
AAGTTTCCAGAGCTACGCCGGAAAGATTGGGTGAAGTATAAATTCCTGTTGCTTCTTGAGCCTTTCTTTTTTCGCGTTCGTGCATAACAGTACGCCTTATTTGTCCGTTTCCCCAGTTTAAAAGCCCCGCAGACTTGATTTTTTCCCATGTAGAAAGATCCTGCTGAATAGACGCATCCTCACCGCCTAACAATCCTGTTCCCGCTTCACCATTTTCAATCTTTGCCATCAGCAGCTCAGCCGGAGTCGTTTCCAAAGTCATACGCCTCATCGCCGTCTTCAAATCCTTATAGCCTTGCTGGGCATCTTTTTCTTCGTCGTACTTCTCAGGCAAGAATTCCTGAAGCCTATTATTGTCCGTTTCGCCTCGTTGAACAATTCTTACGTTCTCGCTGTCTGCCCTCAAAATCGCGTTAGCTTTATCCACGGCGCCTTGCAAAACAGCTAAATATTTATCACTGTTTATGTCATAACCTGTCGGCAGCTGCTTGGCAACGTGAGGGTTCTCGGCGAGTTCGATACTTGCTGATAGCTCTTCCTGATATGCCATAGCCGTTGCTTCCGACCTCTCCCGGTTCAATGCCAGTTTCAGCAACTCTACGCCTTCTTGAGTCGTAAGGTCTATGCCCGCGGGAAAGCGGCCGGACTCTTCCAAATGTTTCGCGACGGCTTTATTATTCGACAGCGCTAATTTATTTTCAGCAGTAATTTTTTCGTTGACTTTATCAATGGCAACTTGTAATGCCGCGACATCTTCAGGTGTTCCAAGGTTTTCCTCACCGGAAAGGTATTCTTTTATACGCGGATCTGATGCTAATTCTTTATTTGCTCGCAAGAGATCCAGCGTTATCTTCACTGAGTTTCTCTCCCTCTCATCGACTAGAGGAATTTGATAAGGCCCGGGCCGGCGGCCTATTGCCAGGAGCTCGTAGGGCTGCTCTTTTCTGCCTGACATTTCCACTAATGTCGGATCATCCGCTCTTGACGTCATCTCAAAACCTTTTTCTGCGGAGAAGTTATCAACAACCAGTGGCAACATGCCCTCTGAACGGGAAAGGTTGATAATGACGTTGTCTCCATCGGCTCGCTCAACTTCCAGTTTTTGTTTGTCTTTGCTGTCTAAAACAAGCCTTGTTCCCGACTCATCCTTTTCTGGTGTGGGGGGCGTCAATGCAGGAAGATTGTCTTTGCCTGCGAAATCTTCAATATTTAAAAGGGTGGAAACGCTGGATGGATTATAAAATCTTCCTGAACTTAATAAGTATGCCTTGCCGAGAACCTCACCTGTTTCCGAATCAACCAACGGCGCCCATTTGTCGAAACGCGCCGTAATAGCATCTCCCGTGTTTGGATCAACAGACTCTCTCGCTCCGTCCTCATTTATAGAGACGATCTCGCCCCACGCTTGAAAAGGCTCCGGCCCTTCTAAGTATGGAACAAACGAGCCTTTTGAATTCAATAACTCTGTCCCGGTCTCGTGGATCGGATTATCTTTTGTAACCTTTCCCAAGGCGATAGTTGCTTCATTTTCATCCGCGTCTTTCATTTGGCTGACAGAAGTTGCTAGCGGGCCCCATAATACGCGGTCGATGCCTGTTTTTCCTAATACTTGCCGGCCGAAGAATTCCAGGCCTTTTTCTGTGAATTCAACTCCAGCCAGAACGTCTTCATCGCCCATTACCCTGACCAATCGGGAAGACTCTTCAATACCGGCCTCGTCTGTTTCTTGAGATGAATAATACGGCACCTGCTTGGCGGGCTTGTCCAGGGTTGCGTTTTCGGACAAGAAGGCGAGCGTTCCCGGAGCGGAAAGATATGGCACGCCGCCGGGCACAAACTGTTTTTCGCCCTTTTCATTATCAGCGCCGAGGGCGATGGTAAGGCGGGAGAAAGCCTGATCGCCGCCATCCCCATCCGCGTAGGCGGCTTTAATTTCTTCTTTTGCCGTTTTAGCTCTATCTGACGCGCCTTCGCCCAGTGGAGTCACGGCGATATAGGCGTCAACTTCTTTGTTCGCTTCAAACAACACCAAATCATCTATGCCCACACCTTCGTGTCTATATAGAGAAGCCAACCGCTCATCTATTTCTTTACCAGTTGCGCTGCTGCCGCCCTTTGTATGCGGGGTCTTGGCATATAACGTACCCATACCCTGCATATAGCTTTTACTTAACAACCCGGATTCATCTAAAATCAATTTATCAAAATGAGCCGCCGCTCTTCCCGTCGCAATCTCCAAATAACCATTTGGCTTTGTCAACACCGCGTCAAGATACTGTTCAGTATAAACAGAGGTTGTTTTCATCGGAACACCATCGGGCATATAAATATCTCCATCAGGCAATGCTTCCATGTAATACTCGGCAGTTTCATATTTATAGGACTTGTTATCCATAGCTAAAGCATTTGCCGCGCTATAGTTTTCCTCCGCGCCTTGTAATAAGCCTAAAAATTTTAATGTGTTGTCCTGATAAATACCCTTACGGACCTGCATATCCTCGACGCCCTCCTTAACAACGCGCGAGGTAATTGTCTCCCCTTGTGTAGTGTCCCGGACATAAACACGGCCGTCAATAAAATCAAGCGCCCCGTCCCATATCTTTGTTTGCGTCTTTGCATAACCTCTTGACAATAGCCTGCCGACAAGGCTGTAATGATCCTGCGGCGTTAAGCCATAACCCAGAAAGCCGTACATAAATTCACGCGCCTCGTTATTAGAAGCGCCTAACAATAGCGCGTTTTCTTCGCTGCCGCCATAGACATAACGGGAATCCGCATTCTCCTGCGGCGTTAAGCCATAACCCATGAAACCGTCAGTAAACGGATTTGCTTCATAACCTTTACGGAACGGGCCGGCTCCTTCAGAGAAAATATAAACGCCCGGGCTTGTTTCTTTTTTCCGGTCTCCATCAACCCCGCCCAAAGCCACACGGTAAACGTCCTGGCCGTCGGCCCGCGTGTAAACATATTCATAACCATCCAGACCGTAGACGTTCACAAAATTTTTGTCGTCGGGAACTTTGCCGCCGGGGCTCGACCCGCCTCCGGATGCCAGCCCCGGCAAAGTGGTAAAAACAGTTTGCCCGTCCGCGCCGCGAATGCTGAAGGCAAATTTTGCGTCTTCGCCAATTGTCACGGTAGCGCCGTCGGACATTTTCATTTCCTGACTCAAGCGCCCTATATTAAAGGGATCCGTGGCTTTGCCAACTCTGAGAGGCGAAATTAATTTTGCTACCGGATATTCAGTTACTTCTATAGGCTTATCTTCATAAACAATTTTTTCGTCTTTGTCCTTTAATGGAAGATCGCCGTCACGCTTCGCGCGATATGATTTTTGTGTCGCTTCACTTAACTGCGCTTCGCCTTCAAGCCGTTGCCATTTGGGTGTAAAGGCGGTAACGAAATCGTCACCTTCGCTGCCTAGGCCTGTTTCATTAGCTACCTTAGCCGAGGCATCCGCGTCGCCTTTGAAATTGGTAATCGCTCGGGTATCGCCATGCTGGCTGGTCTCCAAGTACGATATATCAAAAGCCCCTGTTCTGGAAGCTGTTCCCTGTTTGCCTCTGGCAAAAAACTGTACCGGATCGCCCGGCTTTGACTTAATGGTTAAATTTGTAAAGCTTGTTTCCCCGCCGTCGCCTAATATACCAAAACCATGTCCTTCTTCATCGCCATAAGTGGCGATCAAATAATTCGTCAGGACACTTGTGTCTTCCCATTGGATTTCCTGATCATATTCTTCCTGGCCGTCTTTTTCTTTAGTTAGCCTTTTGTTAACTTTGGCCAGAGCCACCGCCTTGGATCTTCCTTCTTCAGCTGCCTTTGCTAAAGATTGTTCTTTCTTCACCCCGGCTTCAAGCGCCAACTTAATCGCCTGACTTGCCCCTTTATCACCGATTTGTTTTTCCAACTCTTTATAATTAAGCTTAGCCTTCTGACCGCCTTCTTCTGCTGAAAACACAACAGCCTTGCCCTCCTCCAGAGTGACAATCTTAGCGACAGTAGGTTTATCTTGAGAAGAAGCGTTTGGATGTGCATCACCCTTTGTAATCAAATGAATAACATCGCCTACAGCAGTGCCTTTGAAATGAAGGTTGCCTTCTTTATCAACTGTTTTGTTGCCACCGGTAATTTTGGCCAATGCATCTGTAATGCCTTCACTTGAATAGAGAGTATACAGGTTTCCGCCTTCAATACCTCTTTCTAAGGCAGGTTCACCCCCGCTTAACGTGGCCAAAGTCTTATGCAGGAAAATATTATCTCCTTCCACAATATTCCCGAAATACGCCTTGGAGAAAGATATATCTTCTCCTATCATGACGGACTGCACAATATTATCGGCGTCCAGGATCTGCCCGTTATCACCCATGATAACCTTATCGCCAAAGCCCAAAATTGTCTTGAAAGAAGCGGCGCCGGCTTCCCTTTGTCCTGTATAAGCTAAAACCGTGTCGGCATCAGGATTTACTTTTAAAGCTAAAGTATTTTCATCACGCGTTAAGGTGTCATTAATTCCTCTGAGAATGAAAGATTTATCGCCTTTTTGTTTATCCAAAAAGCCCGCTAAACCGTCACTAAAAAATTTCAGCGCGTCCTTATCTTTTATTTTACCTTCCAGCACAGACAGCTCTGCCGTTCTTTTATTTAACCTCTCTTTATCCGGATCGCTGCTATAATTTTTTTCTTTATCAGAAGGTGTTTTTTCTTTTTCCGTTTCGGGGCCCTTCACATCCGGCCCGGCAGGGCCTCCCGCCCCCGGTATCTGTTCTTCTTGTTCAGATTTCTTTTTGTTAGTATCATATTGATCTTTAAGAATTTTATAGTATTTTTTGGATATAGGGCCTGATTCATGGGCTGCTGTTCTGCGATAAGGTGTGCCGTCAACGCCAGAACTGGCGCTGGCATAAAGATTATTGGCTTCTTCTTCGATACTTGAAGTTTCTTTTGAAGGCCCGGGCTCTGACTGGCTCTCTTTCTCTTTGGGTTTTTCTTTGGGCTCTGTCGACAATTCGGTCTTTTTCTCTTCTGGACTATCCGCTCCCGGCTCTTTTTTATCTTTTACTTCCCCCTTTTTATCGCGGGGTTTTCTTTCGTCATGTATAATTCCATCCATATTCATATCTACACCGCCGCCTTGAAACCCTGCTTCTTCTTGCCTCTCTTTTAAAAACTCTTTAGGGTCGGTAAAAACGGCAGATATGGATACATCCTCCCATTTTATTTCTTCATACATGGATTCCCGGCCAAACGTGGCGTATATATAAGAGGATTCCTTGCCGAAAACCGGAGACCTTGACGACAAAGAAATTTCATTATAGACATAAAGCGATTTATCCCCTTCACCGCTTTTACCAAAGAGCACCTGTTCATTTGCCGATGTAATAGTGACCTCCTCCCCGCCTTCACCGCTTAAGATATCTAGGAGAGCCGCCATTGTTTCATATTCTTCTATAGACTCCTCTCTTAGATCAGAATCATCCTTCAAGTAAGAAGAATCATCCATCAAATAAGAAAAATCACCCGTCAAGCCAATAGAACCCGCATACAAATCCCCAGACATCAAGCTAAAAGCGCCAGTATTCAAAGCCCCATCCAGAGCGCCTTTACCGCTGAGAACATTCAGGAGGGCCTCAGAATAGCCCCCAGCTTTGAGTTCATCCAGGAGAGCTTCATTCTTTTCATCTGAAGAGCCTCCACCGCTGAGAACGTCTATGATGGCCTCAGAATAGCCATCAGCTTTGAGCGCATTTAGGAGCGCTGCCCACTTTTCATCTGGAGAGCCTTTACCGCTGAGAACATCTATGAGGGCCTTAGAATAGCCCCCAGCGCTGAGAACTTCTAGAAAGTCAGATAATTTTTTATCCGAATTATAACTAATTGTGATACGCTTTGCCTTCTTTCCAGGCAAAAAAATACCTTTTTCCCACCCTTCTAAAAGACTGGCAATGGTAAAGCCATCCGCATCGTGGCCGCTCTCCTCGCCATAGGAAAAGGCGCTGATCTCTTCATTAAGCATTCCGTCTACTCCTGCTAGACGTGCTAAAAGCGTGGCGTCATCTACTTTCGGTTCAACAGATAACAGGTTTTCATCCACACCTGCCAGGCGCACAAGAAACGTGGCGTCATCTTCTTTCGATTCAATAGATAATCTTTTTGCGTCTTCCCCTTCTAAAAGAGCATGGCTGGTAAAGGTATCCCTGTCACCCGCGCCCTTCTCCTCAAAGAAATAGGAGCCCGTCCCTTCAAAGTTCAGCATGACATCGGCCTTAACGCCGTCTACACCCAAGCCCGCCACGCTTGCTATAATTTCAGGGTCTTCGTCTATCCGCCTGTGGATCTCCACCAGATCGCTATCCTTAGAAAACGGCTTAAACAGGACATTTCCAGCCTTATCCTTCACTACTATTTCTTCCGGATCGATGCCCAGCGACTCTGTTTCCTCTTCAGTAAATTTAAGGCGCGGATCATTAAAGCCCTTATGCGCTACTGGATCAACTTTGCCTTTCGCGTTTATACTATAACCCGCGCGCATGAAACTTTTTCTTTTACCGCCAAACACGCCGATCAATTCAGCATCAGTGAGCCCCGGAGTCAATGGGCTGGCATAACCCAGAAGCACCAGCAATTTATCAAAGCCTTCTCCCCCGTCATACCTTCTGATCGAGCGGTATAATCCTAAATGCGTTAACATGTCAGTATATGACTGATTCGTTGACGCGCTTGAAAGGGCAATGCCCAAACTGGCATTTACATTAGCCTGCATGTGCTTGGCCAAGACGGTGTTTAAGGCCTTCGTTGAATGGAGAACAGCGGCGCTTTCAATAATGTCATGGCCGGCCAGGCGCAGTTGCGCGTCATAATAAACATCGCTCGGAGCGTGCTCAATATCCCCGTCGTCATACAGTTCCTGCTGTTCGGCCTTGTGCTCAGCAAGCTGGTCCTCATAATCTTCAATATCCCGGAACTCTTGAGGGCTCAACCCGGCGCGGGCGCTGGTTTCATCAGCAAAGGCGACAAAGCTGTCCGGCCCGAACACAAATTTATCGTCTGAATTAGACATGAAGGCGTGATATGTCAGTTGGCCGACGCCGTCCTCATCTGTTTTTCCTTTTGAAGCGAATCCGGCTGTCCCATTAAATGCGGGGTGGTTGCCGTCGAAAGTTGTATAAGAATAAAGAAAATCATATCCCATTTCCAGTAAGGAGTTGCCAAATACCGAAACGAAAACACTGCCGGCGCCTTTTTTATCACTTTCAGAATGATTTTTCTTGCCGTCATACATATCCGTAAAGCTTGCCGGTGTCAGGCTGGCTAATGAAGCTGTTATCCCCTTTGCCGCGGCTGACCCTAAAAAGAGCAATGAGCGGATCTTCAAGGTGGCTATAACTTGTTCTTCTCCACTCGATAAACCGCTATCGGCATGGTCCTTCCCCACATTATTATCAATAACGGCGGCGATTCCTACGGTAATCAGAGACTGCAACAAAGATTTGAGCATCTCACCGCCAATGGTACACTCAACTATTTCTCCCTTAGAATTGGCATATGTCCCCAACGGAGTACCGTCTTTCTCATCTCCTGCGCTGGCGATATAGAGGATAGCGGCTAAATTAGCCCCCAGTTCTCCCACAGCCTCGGAAAGAAGCGATTCCGTGTCAACATCGAACTCATCAGCCGCCAGTCTGCGCAGATAATAGGATGCCAGGCTTTTTGTAATTGTCATACCGGCGGATTTCGCCCAATTGATTAAAGAAACAACCGCCGTATTATAAACATCAACCCTAGGGCCGCCGGCATCGACTTCTCCCTTGTGCGTGAGGCCCATAAAATCTCTGAAATACGTGCCGCACGTTTCGTCTGCGATATGAGCAAAAGAAGTCATAGCGAAGGATGTGGCTATAGAAGTAATCGCCCCTGCCAAGGCGGATCTCAACTGCGGATCCATATCCTCATCAAGGTGTTCATAAACATAATCTGATATTTCCCTGCTTATGTATGCCTTCACCAGACCTTGCGCGAAACCGTGCGCGAAACCGGTAAAAAAGACTTTTGTCATACTCATTCTGGTAATATCCAAGGCCGCCTTATTAACAACTTGCTTTTTAACCGTATTCGAAACTGTAGATGTCCCTGAAGTCCTGAACAATCTGGCAACTTTTGCTTTTGCCTTGCTCCAGGTTTTGGCCGCCCACTTCCCGGCAGCAGAATTGGCGATTTTATCCCCCGCCACCTGTAATAATGTCCTTTCAGCAGTGCTAGCCCCGGCTTGGGGGGCCATCGCAAGATCAACGAAAACTTGTGATGCTTGGGCTGCTTGGGTGGCGGTCCCCCCTGAAGTCATAACATCACCCGCTATTTCTCCTGCCTGTGCAGCGAGTTCTTGTGAAGCCCCTGCATTAATGGCTTGGGCTGCCCCTTCTCCTGCGGCGGCCGAAGCTGCGGCATCTCCCCCCGATTTTACAAAGTCTTTTCCTGCTGCTTCTCCTGCAGCCTTTGCCATTTCTTGCGTTCCCCCGCTCTTGACTGTGTCGGACGCCGCTTGTCCTGCGGCGACTTTTGATCCTTCCGTTGCCCCTTCTCGTAATCCTTCTGCAACTATAGCCTGTTCCGCCGCCAACGCTGCGGCCTGCGCGACCATTAAACAGCTAAAACCCACTGTCAATGCTATAGTCAGGGCGGTTCCCACCAGCATCGCCGTACCGGGGTCACAAGATCCGGTAACTTGACAAGCTTGAGCCCAGGTGCTGGTCATCTCGCTTCCGGCAACTCCCATCACTGCAACTACCGCCCCACCTGAGGCACCTACAGCTCCCAGAGAGCCCATCCACCCTCCAAAAGCGATAGATACAACGGATATCACAATATGAAGCATCATAGCGCTGCCGCTGATAAAGCCGGGCAGGTCGTCGGATTTATCTACCCAGGCATTGCCCCAAACAAAGGCCTTTTGGGCATCCGGGATAATTTGGCAGGCTATTTTTTGTTTATCTAAATCCGGAGCTAAAACAAAACCGCTGAACTGTCCCAAAAACTCTTCAATTGTAAGGATCCTGAGTTTGCCGATATCTGTAATAATCACTTCATCGTTTTCTTTGTCAACGCTCTTGACCATAACAAAGTGCTCAGGATCCAGGTTGGCAATAAAAGGCGTCTGGATCTTAAGGGCATCCTTATCTGACACTTTCGCCGCAATAAGATTAAGGCCATAAGGCTGGGCAATTTTATCCATCGCGAACAAGGACGTCTTCAACTCAGGTTCGCCCGGCTTTACAATCTCGTTCAAAAGATCAACAATGAGCGTCGCTTGCGACAATTCTTCCAACGTTTGATAAATATTTCGGCTTGCCAAAAGGTCTCGTAACGCATAAATACCGCAATTCAACGGATGAATGTCAGGATCCTGCAACCAGGATGCCACCTGGTTTATGCTGTTTTCATCGAATCGCAGCTTAGTCTCCAGGGAGATTTTCTTCGGCTCTTTGCCAACCATTTTGCCGCCTTCAATTCTTGTGTCAGATATATAGATATTAACACGGGGATTATCGCGGTAAGCAACTTGGCCTAAAAACTTGCGCATGGCTTTAGCTAATTCAAGGGATAATTCTTCAGCAGTCATCGGCTCTGGAAAGAGAAAAGGCAGGTCTAACGGGTTCTCTTGCGGGGCTTGAAACTTTTCAGCTCCCCACAAAACACGGGGATCATAGCTTAACGCCCAGGAAATCTGTTCAGGCACAAACACTAACACAACGAGCAGGGCAATAGTTCGCAGCCAAGTTTTAAAACGGCTCTTGAAAGGCTGCTCCGGCTTTTTATCTAAAACGAAGGCAGAGAAGTCCCCATGATCAATATTATTAATAATATTGCTATTATTTACACTTTGGGAGCCTGCATTATTGTCCAATCTGTCTTCCATAATTTAGTTTTTTAGTTTCGAATGTCCAGACTTATTTGCTCGTTTATTTTCTCCCCCAAGAAAATGCGCCAAAATGACGAGAAATAAATTGGAACGACTTGGCTGGATTCTAACTCGTGAGGAAGGCAGAATCCAGCTCTCTCGTTTAATTCAAATCGAGAGAAAAGAGCGGCTGTGATACATTGAACCTTGTATAATAATCGTCTACGACCAAGACGATTTGATGAAGCTAAAATTTTGTTTTTTTGTATGCTATTCTTGATTTTTCGCATGTTGCTTTAGGTTTAATGCCATCCATTAAAAAAGGACTACCGTGTATTATGGTAGTCCTATAGAATATTCACCTATCAGGCTGTTTTTGCTGAGTTGTTTTTGTGACCGTCGCGGTTAGCCGCATTCTCACTCCATGTTTAAATGAATTTAAACCAACTCTGAACTATGCCTTATAAGTATAACATAATAATATATATTGACAAGCTTGCGAATAAATTTTTTTAAGATACATCTTGTTGGTATATATTAAGTTACAATCTTATCAAAAAACTCTTTCACATAAAAAATAATAATTTTTCGGGTAATAATATTGCAAACGCTTTCTTTCCATCCCATAGAACGCATAAATTTACATTATATACAAGGAACCCCTTTCACTCCACCTTATTCCATATGTTGCGGAGAAAGAAATTTGTTTCAATTATAAAACCACAAAAGTTACATTGGTAAACCATTGTTTAATTTTTTGTTCAAACTAAGGAAGTATTAACAAGCCTTAAAGTAGATTGGACATTTGATTCGAATTCAAAAGCGCTGCAGTATTGACATTTATAGCTGCAAAAAGGGCGCATTACTTATTTAGAATGCGCCCTTGGATAAAATATCTTATTTTTTTATTCTTCTATCTTACTGGTCATCTGATCCATTGGATTAGTTTCTAAAAATTGCAGAAAAATCGGCCCCGCAACCAAAATACCAACAGTAGGAAAGATAAAGAATAATAGCGGAACTAAAAGTTTCAACGGCGCTTTCATAGCCATTTTCTCGCCCCTTCGATAACGCGAAGTACGCATATCTTCCGAAAGCATGTTCAGAGCCTCTGAAACAGACGTTCCCATTTTGTCCGCCTGAATAAGCGTTCGGGAAAAAGTAGCCAGTTCCGCAAGATCATATTTAGATGAAAGGTCTTTTAAAGCGTCTCTGCGCGTTTTACCGACATTAATCTCCTGAAGCAAAGTGTTGAGCTCACTTACCATGACAGAGGGAGGGGATTTCTCGACAACCCATTTTAACGCCAACATAAAGTCCAAGCCGGCATTGACACAAAGACCTAATAAGTCAATGGCGTCCGGCAATTCTTTAACCATAACCCCCTTCACGAAGCGTATCTTTCCCTTCAACCAATATTCGGGAAGCATATAGCCAAAGCAAAAGCTCATCAAAAACCAGAAAATCATCATGTCAGGCTTAATCATCGGATAAGAAATGGCCAAAACAAAAATGATGCACACTTCTTTAATGAAAAAAAATTCTTCCGGCGAAATCGGAAGGTGAGCCACAGACAAATCTTTAACAATTCTCGTTCTCAGCTTGCCGGAGCAAAACGGTTTATTTATCAAAGCAATCTTCCTGAATATCGATTGTTTTTTTCCTTTACTATCCCCATCGGAAGAGGCATAACCCAGAGCCTCCAGAGTGGGTCGGCTTTCCCAACCTAAGGGAAAAAGGCCGAGAATAAAACTGAACCCCGAAAGAAATACCATCGTCAATATAAAAATAATCATGTCTTTCTACCCTTTCATTAACCCCTCTTTGCTGACAGCTCAGGCGGCTGAGAGCTCGCCTATTAGTAGTCCTTCGACGTGCTGATCTTCCAAATCATAGCGGCGCCGATGATCTCGGAAAATGCCGCATAAATCAAAAGAGCCCGTCCATTCTGCGACTGGATCATATGATTAAAAAATGTCGGGTTCGCTCCGTATACAATAAAGAAAAAAGCCACCGGAAGCAATGACATAACAACGCCCTGAATTTTACCTTGTATTGTCAACGTGTCAATTTGCCCCTGAACGCGCTTCTGTTCACGAATAACACCCACAATACGAGAAAAGATAGCGGGTAAATTACCTCCTGTCTCTCTCGCCAGAAGAATGGCTGTTGTCATCTGCTGCAAAGCCGACGACGGCATGCGATTGTATAAATGGTTGAACGCCTCTTCTAAGGAAACTCCCATTTTATTCTCGCCGAGAACCGTCCCGAACTCTTGATTGATAGGGTCCGGCATTTCTTCGACGACCGCTTCCATGGCCTGAATTAAACTCAACCCACCTCTAAAAGAACTCGACATAATCATCAAGGCATCAATTAACTGATTATTAAATTTTCTTCTATTGCCCTGCAACAAGGCCTTTGTATAAAGCCCCGGAAACAAAACACCAAAGGCTATGCCGATAACAATGCTGAAAACGCGCACTTGCGCCGGAGCTATCGCATAGCCGATCGCGCCGCCAACGAGAGGAGCTAAAAGATATACTTGTGAAATTTTTTGAATCTGCTGACGAGGAATTATCCTGTCCAATTTGTTGGACAATTTTTGGGCTCGCTTTTGACTTAAACCCACTGTTTTATTATAGACGGTAGGCACCACAGAATACCCTATTAAGGCCGCGGTACAAAAAACTAAAAATAATGTGATCGCCATTTTGTTTCCTTACTTTTTTACTTTAAAAAAGCCGCTCTGAAACCTCTTTTCTTAGTCCTCTTCTTCAGGGGGGCATTTTCCTTATTCCTTAATACCCCAGCACATATTGCTATTACAATTTTCGCTTCTGCAATCTGCTATGCAGATCTGACACTTTGTAGCATATTCATCATGATCTTTCGGCAAATCGCAATCACAATTAGCGCGAAAGCACTGTGATCCCACCCATATATTCATGGCTCCATCTGCCTGGGCGCAGGTATCACATATCGGTTCTCCGACAGGAATCGGACTACAAGGCGGATCATCAAGCGTGCAGCAGGGTACCAGCCATCCGGGCATTGTATAAACATTCAGGCCCCCCGTAATCACTACAGAATCATAAAAACATTCTTCCGTCGCGTTCGGATCATACTGCTTGCCGTGGCCGAAAGAATTACCGGCATTACGCCATTGACCGGACAAACCTCGTGCTAAATATTTTTGGAAAACAAAAAATGTGCTGGCAATAAAGAACATGACAAACATATATTCCAAGGCCGAAACTGCTTTTTTATTGTTTGCATTAGTAAATAATATTTTCTTTTTATTCATCTCTTATTCTTATTCGATTTGTTTAATTGGCGCCGGACAAAAACGCCCCGTCACACGGCACAAATTTTAACCGCATGCCTTGGTTTGCGTATAACATAGAATCACCAACACTCCTTGTCACCAAATAGCCAAGCTCACCCATTTCACCCTCATCAAAGAAATACGCCGCGCAACTTTCCTCTACTACCCCGTGAGGCAACAAGTGCTCATGCACATAATTCCAACAATTAATATACTCAAGCTTTGAAAAACCCAGAGCCATTACCCCCCACTGAGCATCCGTTATAGCATGCGGGAAAGTGGCAATAGAATATTTGCTATAATTTAACATAAACGCATAGCCCCACTCTGACCCATCAAGTAATTGTAACGGCCGGCACGCTCCTTCGACGCCAGCAACCTCCCCAGCTGAAAGTTCATCCGCTGCGGGATTATAATCACGAATCTCCCATAAATCTGAGTCGTCTGGAAACGTGATTACTCCTTGCACCTCTTCCGATTCATCAAACCGGATAACGCGCACCTTTACCATACCCTCTGTGGAAACCAATTCATAACAACGGCTCGTCCCCCAATCCTTCGTGTAACTATCCACACGCGGCCACTCGGGATCCGGGCCACCAACAGAATCAGGCCCTCCCTCAACAGGCCAATAACCGCAGGCATTATTACACCGTCCGGGAGCCCTTACCTCAACCTTGACAGCATGCCAGAAACCTTTGGAGCTTCCGTCTGCGCGCAACTCATCATCTTCCAGATCTTCGTCCTGCCACACATAAACGACGACAGATGCCGTTCCTTTTGTGTCCTCATAATTAAAGCGCGCTTGCACCATGGTTTCCATCGGAGAGTCCTGATCAAAAGGCGCGGGTGACGCCGTATTAAAAGGACTGTTTCCGTCAAGAAAGGCCGTAAAATGCTTCCATCCGTCATGCAAAATAAGCATGGCCCTTAAAGCTTCTTTCAATCTCGCTTGCAGGAACAGAAATCGTTTTTTAAATTTTGCCACCTGATTTTCCGCGTTTTTCATACAAGCTTCTGCTGTAGCCAAAAAAGCTCCCGAAGGATTAAAGGATCCTTGTGTCAGTTCCAAGCTCTCCACCAAAGAATCATACCATGTTGAATCATGCCATAAGGCTACTTCGGCGGCGGTAAACTCAGGCTCAGCAATCAGCCAAGCGCAACTAAAATAATTTTCCGGCAAAACCGTTTCCTCTTCATAAGGCTGATCCCAAATCGGAAGCAAATAAGGATAATCAAAGGCCCAGCCGAAAGGCATCGCGGCCGGAGAGCAAAGAGTGATGCAGTCTGCGATCGCCGCCGGGTCTGGCGGTGGAACCATAAGATCCGGGGTGATATTGAAACATGCGTCAAAGGCAGCTTCATGTGCCGGGTCCGCGGGCCACTGCCATGCAGGCAGCGTAACAAGCAGCCCGGCCGAAGTGCGGTACTCCTGGGGCAACACTGAATTATTACAATTAGCCCTGCACTCCGCCATATTTGCCGAATTATAGCAAGTATCAAACAACGCGCTTGCGACAGGATCCGGTGTTAGTTCATTAAAGTCCGGATCAGTCGCATCTCTTGCAACCAAGACCGCCGGACGGAAAGAGGCGTCACCCATAGACGGAAGAGGCGTGCCGGGAAAAGTATGGCAACTCCCTAAATTATAAGGCGGTTGTGTCATGGTTAGAGCATTTGTTACCGCATCAAAAAAGATCGTGTTATACAGTGGATCTGATGGATCATGAAACCAGGCACAACTACCCGGCTCAAGTGACGGTGGTGGTGGATCCTCAAAAACAGGCGGCACAAAGGCCGGCAATCCGGCACAATAATAATTACATTCAATAACATCCGCTGACACCAGGCATCTCATTATCTCTTCCGACGCTCCCGCGTTGCCGAAATCCATCCCCTGGAAGAGAATGGCGTCCGCCCCGGGAACCAGACACCGCGGCAATAACAAACAGGCCTCTGCCGCTCCGGCAGAATCCCCGGAAAAAAGAGCGTCAAAACATCTTTGAAACTTCTGAGCATTTCCGATCGCGGGCGCGAGACCGCTTAGAGGGTATGTTCTTTCATCATTGACCTGCCAATTCAAACAGCTGACCACATCAAACAGGTCTCCTCGAGACGGCTGATCAAACTCATCTGTAACGCTTCTTGTAAACATGGTCGGATCTATTTCGTTATAAACGGCCGCGGGAAAATCATCAAAAATCCAGTCACCCGCAGCAGGAACATAGTTAAAGCTGTCCGCTTCACCAAGAACAAACCCTATCGTCGGCGTTACATAAGGACATTCATTGACCCCATATTCATTGGGGGCTGCTTGTTCCGGCGGGACGCACCAAACATCCATCTCGTTGCAACTGTCGGCAACATAGGGATTCGGCAGCACACCAATACCAAGGTCTTTAGTGTCCATACCTGCGGGATAAAAGCCCGGATGAGGAAATCCTTCATTAACTCCCATGCCATAAGGAGGGGAAAGATCAAAAGGCGGTGCTTGAGCATAAATCCAATAAAATATCCTCCACCAAAAACGATATATCTCATAACGCCATACCCATAACGTCCCATCATTTCCTTTTACAAAACTAAAAGGACATGCCCCTCCCTTAGCTCCCATATCCTCATCCAGGCGCTCTCCTGTATTAACATTTACACAAGGAGCCTCAAGCCAAGAGGATGCTATTTTATACCATTCCTTAGTTGTTTTTACCAATGCCCGTAAATTCTGGTCCAAAAGTGTTTCTGCATAAGAATAAAATTCACTTAAACCATAGACGATTTCGTCCAAAGAGTCTTCTGGATACTCGGCTGGATCAGTCCCTCCGACCCCGCAATCACATGTATACGGCACATCCTGCAGATAAGGAAATCTAAGCCTCCTCTCTTGAGAATACGGGTCTGTGTGGTCTTCCCATGACGCGTCATCATAACACGCTCGATGTTTCGGGCAGTTTCCTTCATAAGGATACACATCCGAACAGAAACGATCCGCCCCCCTCTTCCATCCCCCCTCACCTAAAGGATCCGCAGCGCAAGTGTCATCGTCGGCAATTAACCCTGCCGGCATCGGGACCTTATCCGCCAGCTGAGGAGGGTCACCCGCAGCGCCGGTATTGGCTTCGTCCAAACACCAATCGCCGCTGAAAGGAGCGTCACCTAAAATGTTAGGAAGTTCAAGCCGACTATTAATTCCATCGTGATCATCATCGGCCATTTCCGGATATATATCAGCTAAAATACATGGCACCCCCGATCTTACATCACAATAAACACATTGATCATCAGTGTAATCTAAATATAATGGGGACAATTCTGTGCCCCAATCGGCAATTTTATGAAAAAGCTGAAAAATCCCTCCAGCAGGATAATTGTCGTTCAAAAGTCCCGGGCGCAAATCATAATTCATGGCATAAATCGGTGTTTTGTAATAACCCGAGACGTCATCTAATCTAAAAAGGCCTTCAATGGAACTCCCGACCGTGCTTTCCTGCCGTGTCAAACGCAGCCTGTCAGGATTGGCCGCATCAAAATAAGCCGGGTCTGTCGGGTTATAACGATAGAGATGGTGCTCATCATCCCGCCCCAGCAACTCTCTAAACGAATAAAATCCATTAGTATGGTCTTCATATGCCGAATCGTAAATCTCTTCATATATTTCTCCGGCTTTATCATACGGCGTATTAGCCACACAAAGAGCCGGGTTCCCGCAAGGGTATTGCGGATCTCCAGGATCGTTACAGCAAGGCGGCATCACCGGAAGATTCTCTTCTCTGCCGTCGAATATAAGCACCCCCAAAATATCTACACCAAAATCAGACACACAGCACGGATTACATTCTGAAGGCATGTCCAAAGGGAAGTCCGCAGGGAGGGATGGAAAGTTTCCCGGGCAGCACGGGTGTATACCTGCCGAGGTAACACAATCTACCGGGTCTAAGAGTCCCCAGGTAGAAAACTGAGCGTTAAGATCATTACACAAGGCCACGTTCATGCCACTACTCCCACAGTCAATATTGCATTTACCCGGATCCGCGTAAAGAAAACATGCCATGGATTGCTGAAAAAACTGAATAGCGTTAACCGGCGGGGCAATTATTGTTCGCAGTCGGTCTGTATAATAATAGGCAAACCGGGAAACATAATCACTGGCTTCATTCCTGGCAATGGCCGCATTCGTCTCCCAGTTAAGATCCTGATCAATATCATGGAGGTCTGGAAAATAAACCTGATCCGTAATCGAATTCTGCAGCCCCATCAAAATCCCCCGCTCAATGAGCATGTCTTCAATAGAAAGGGCTTCTGCCATCATTTTATTCCATAGAGTCGTAATCCCGGGCTGCACAATTGTTAGTTGGACAACTAAAGAAGCCACAGACAAGATTAGAGCAAGACCCAAACAGACCAACTTCAGGGCAACGAAAGTCGCTGTCCCCGCGGAGGCGATAGTGATTATTATCGCAATAATGACAATGACAATCGTAAAGATGGCTTTTAAAACACCCGTCATGCCGCAAATACGCTGACGGCCCCCTAAAACTTCTTGAAATATTCTTTCCCCGTAGCTGGCCATTAAAGAAACCATATGCCCGGCAGATGCATTCGCCGCCATAACCGCAATGGTCTTGGTCCGTGAAACTCTCCCCATATTCATTACAGCCGCATAAATAATAAGAGCCAGGGCGGCTATAAGAATAAGAACAACGCCGACTTGGCCAGAGGTGTTTTTTAAAGAAGTTCTGTTTTTTTCTGAAAAGGAAAAAACGCTGTTTTTCCTGAAAACGTTTTGAATATTTTTTCGCAATAATCTAAACATTAACAAACCTTATTTTATTAATCATAAGGACGGTCCTTTTGAAAAATTTCGCTTCTCACGCTCGGTTGAAAGGGCGCTGTTCCTCCCTTATAAAAACGCGGACGCAGTTGATAAAGGATGCCGTCATAACTTGCCGGAACATCTTCTATTAAACCATCTCGATGCGCCGCCAACCTTCCGATCAAGTCCTTGCCCGACCATACAAAAAGTCTGATCGTTCCCAAAATGATCAAAACCGTTCCGAACAAGCTAAAACACAATTCTAAGGCAACCTGTGCCTTATTGCGACATCGCTGTTCCTTTTTTCTTCTAAACAAAAAAATACGCATTCCGTCTCCTTACAAATTAGAGCCAGGCACTCTTGTAATCCATTGATGCCCCCGCTGATCATGCACGCGGGAACGGACAACCAACAACATCGTTTCCAGATCAAGACACGTTAATTCAACGTTGGAGCCTTCATAACAATTGCCGCAAACCTCAACCGGGTTGGTCATGCCGAAAACACCATGAATAGTCGCAAAAGGAAGCCCTCCTGCCCCATATATAATAGTTTCGTCGGCTTCTTCCCAATTTACAGGAACACCGTTACGGCAAAACCTCCCGGTATCGTTAGTTATTTTAAAAATCCTCTCTATAATATCAAGATTCTCCTGAATTAAAGTATGGCGTGTTTGACTGTTTTCCAACTCATAAGCATTCGTTAACGCGCTTCCGTCTCCTTCAAGGCCGGTAAAAGAATACATTGTCATATCTGGCAGAAGACCAATCTTAATATAGGTTTGGGCAGGGTTTCGCAGCAAGAATATCTTAAGATCCATATCATCTTCGGCATTGTTTAAATCACCTTCTTGAGAATCCATAACTCTCAATTTTGTAACAACCCCATATTGATCCGTTGACCAGTCAACAATACTTTCTTCTCTCAGATCCCCATCAACATCTATCAGTGTGTTAATCTGTTCGTCAGGTAATATCCCTCTTATCCCTTTATAAAAAGAGTCATCGAAAAACACATTTTTGTACTTCTTAAACTTGTCGTGGTTAACACCGGCCACCGGCATCCATTGCCATGCAAATTTACTTCGGGCAGCCGCAGTGGCTACATCAGGGGCACCGCCGCTAAAGTCCAAATCAAAACGATTCACTTCGCCAGCTTTAAAATCGTAAGGCTGGCTTTGATTGGCGAGCCTAGCAAAAAATATTGTACAGCCGACAATGCCAACACCGGGAAGAAACATGCATTGCGACTTATAACACGTACCATGAGGCGCTATGCTTTCCAAAGCAGGAACTGCAGCGTAATACGGGCTGCATTCCTGGAGGTTAACAACTCTTGTTCCTCCCGACCAGGTGTCCTGCCAGCTCACAGCGGCATTACCCGTGCCGGAAGGATAATTATAGCGGCGAAAAGCGGATAATGTAAATGGAAAACGCTGCCCGTTTATAAAAATATCCTGAACGGGAAGATTCCAATGCTCACAAATACCGTTTTCATTTGGGCATTCTACAGGATAAAACATAGCTTTAGTAAACGACGCGCTAGCTGATGCGACAAAAGGAATCCTGTCCCGAGTGCCTGTGGGTTGGGAAGCATCTGCCGACAACCTGTCTTCCAAAACCAATACTGACGCCGTATTCCGAGCTGCAGACGTCTGATAGGTTATGGTTCCATAGTTATATTTACCTTCTCCCGTGCGAAAAGACTCAATCATAGCCAGACGCATCGTCTTCAGGCTCTGATTCATCATTGAGCTGGACTGCAGGGCAGCCTTCACGATGAGCCCAATAATAAAAATAACAATGGCTCCGAAAATGGCTAATTCGGTAGCTGATTGTGCTAATCTCAATTTTTTTTTCTTTGGGCTATTCAACATTTTTATATTAACTTCTCGGGTTGCTCTTTATGGAATTAACGATACGGATCCTGCCACGGACTGTGTCATATTCGCCGTATCAAGACGCAAAGTCCAATATCCCGGCTCGCTGTTAACAAGGTCTGGAACTGCTTCCGTATATGTTGTCGAATTGCCGGTCGTCGAATACGTCACCGCACCATTCATAAGCTCAGGATCATATTGATCGCCTATCCCGTCAACGGCATCGCGCCACCTTCCCTGAATCCCTCTTTTAAAATAAATGCCGCCGACAAAAACAGCGGCCACAATAATCGTTGTCAACACAATATACTCTGAAGCGCTTTGTCCCATCTTTTTTTTCATTCTAATGAGCATTTTCCACCTTCTTTTTTCACCCTTTATAACGGATCCTTCTCGAGAAACCCCAAATTAGCATGCGTTTCTGTCATAACACTCTGCCCACGCATAATTGAATAAGTAGTCTCTCCCATATCTTCTGCTTTCGTTTTTGAGTCACTTAGCTGAATTTGCGCCGTTGAGTTAATCACTATCCCCATTTTTCCGCCAAGCTGTTCCGCCTCTTCTTGATTTCCCACTTGATCTGACATCATTTTTACCATGGCCTGCGCCGTTCTCTTGACCATTGGAGTCATAACCATTCCTATAGAAAATATAACGCCCAGCAAAAAGGTATATTCCAAAACTGTTTGCGCTTTTTTCTTTGATTGTTTGTTTTTGTATCTTATCATAAATATATTTAGTTAGCATACTTGGGCGCCAACTGATTAGTAAAAGTGTCCGTAGTTGAAGTGTGATCTATTTCAAAACGAAACTCTTCAGCCAAGGTCGGAAACTGCTTTCGAATTATGTTACTTGCAACAACCCTCCTTGCCATTTGATTAACATAATATGGTTCGTATGAAAAATATCCAACTCCCTGGTAGTCGTCGCTGTCAAACTCCTCTTTTACTTCCTTGACCATGAAGAGGCGGACATCCCGTATTTTAGACTGAACAGCGCGGCGAAAATATGTCGCCATAGACATAATAATGGCAACCACGAGAAAAAACATAATAGAATGTTGTATGGCCAAGCTTTGTCCGTTTTTATTTTTCAGTTGTTTAAGCATTAATCTATAAATATTAGTATGAATATTAAATAATTAAAATAGAAAATTTGCTCTACCTCACAAAATAAAGAATGGCTTACCTAAAATTCCCTCAAGTAAGCCATTCTTTATTTAACACATTAAACATTCCTTTTACTTAAACTAGGGCGATGAAATTATCCCCAGAAAGGTTGCTCAGCGTTAATAATTTCCTGATTTGATGTAACTGTTGTAATCTCATCGGCTAGCAAAACTGATGAAGTTACTCCATCCTGAAACGTTTCTTGCGTACTTGCCGATGTAATTGTCATTTTAATTACATTTGTGTTTCCCGGAGCATACTGATCCCCGATGTCATCAGTAGCGCTACGCATACGACCTTGAATACCTCTTTTAATATAAACCTGTATAGATAAAAGAGCGCCTATCACGATGATAATCAAAACAGCATATTCGAGAGTGCTTTGCCCTTTCATCTTTCTTAAAAATTTAAACATTGATATATCCTCCTTATCAAATATTAGCATTTTAACGCTTTACCTAGCAAAGACTCACCTTAAATACCGTCAATCAAGCCGAGAGTCGTATCATACTGTGATACCTGAGAACCGCCAGTTCCACGAGTTCTGGTGTCATCGACGTTGTAAGCGATCATCGCCGAAAGATCAGCTCTTTGCTTTTGCAGTTCTGATTCGGTACTTGCCGTGGTAACAGCATAATTTGTTTCCAAGTAATACGGTTCGTATTGGTTAGTAGTGTCTCCGAGACCTGCTGTTTCGTTCGTTAAATATGTAGAAGCAGCGCGAATTCTGGCTTGGAGAGTTCTTTGCGCATAAGTCTGCATAGCAATTACAGCCGCGACGACCAAAGAAATCAAAAGGGCGTATTCAGCTGTCTGCTGTGCTTTTTTATTTTTAATGATTCTTTTTAACATTTATTGTACCTCCGTAAACGTTATTTATAGTCTATCTTCATTTTTGTTAACTCCCATTATGGAGCGACTGGACGGGAATCTGACAAGCGCTGAGCCATATCATCCATGTCATCTGTGCTGTCCGTCAGTGTCGTTTGAAGCTGTGTTTGGAAAAGTCCACCCGGACCTAAGAAAACAATAAGAATGGCAACAACACCAGCTACAAGAATGATGTACTCTAAGGTGCTCTGCCCTTTTTCCCTTCTGTTAAGCTTTTGTAACATTATATTTTCCTCCTTACTTACTAAGTCTTTCTGCTTTTTTAGGCGTTTCCAAAAAAACACCTTAATTTGCGCGAAATCCTTTTTGAATTACCTGTTGAGTTGCTTGAACTGAACGAAACACGTAAGTACTCATTGCCATCATGGCAGCGGCAATTACAGCAACGACGAGAGCGTATTCGATAAAATTTTGACCTGCTTTACTTTTAATTTTCTTTATAAGCCTCATCGCACCTTCACTTTCCGTGTACAGATAATTCGTGCCCAACTTAAGCAACTTAAAGTGGATTTTTATTGGGCAACTCTATTGCCGGCACGATCATGCCGACATCCGCATAACAAAAATCATTATGCAAGATTGAACCCCGTTAAAAACGGGAAGAAAGCCTTAATCAATTATGAAATAGCAATAAAAAAGCCTCCAAGTGTTTTGGAGACTAGTGTGTTCTGTCTGTATTATCTTGTGTTATAGCTGTTTTAGAGTAAAAGTACCCTTGGTTGAACCGTATATAAAAAAGCCTCATGGCTTCTCCTTAGCTTAGTTACTTTATTTCACAAAACTTTACTTCGGGTGAATAAATTATAACATATATCTAAGATAACTGTCAAGGCGATACGCTCAAATAATCGTAGAAATAACAAAAATATATAAAAATCATATAATGCCCAATAAAAGTTTTTTTCCTTCCAACATAATTTTTTGCTCACTAACCCTTCTTACCGCAAAATTTAATTTTTCTATTTTCTCCCTTGGCAAGCTGTCTCTTTTAAACGCTATTTTTATGTAGTTTGCTGTTTCTTGGAAATGTCCCGGCAAAGCATAAAACCCGCTCAGCATTTCTTCCCTTGTCAATGCGGCGCATGAAAGAGGGAAGTACCTGTATTGGCAAAAAATATTTAATTGGTCCAGCAGGGTTTGCAGAATTTCATTAAAATTATAAGAACTTGAAATAAAACGAGTTAAGTCATAATCTAAACTTATCTGTTGCTCATAGAAGGCTTTCTTTTCTTCAAATGCTTTTTTGATGGCCCCTTCTTCCCTTCCCGCATTCTGCAAATATCCCTTGAACCCTTCAGATGCGGCTGAGGCCTGTAATATAATGCCGAGAAGCGGATCCGCAAATGCTTGGCTATCATCAATATTATTAGTAATTACCGCCAGAAAAGGTTCTTTTTCAACATTTTTTGAAACAAAATAAACCTTTACCATCGTAGCACTGTCACTCATAACAAAAGAGTTTAGATGGATCGAGCTTTCTCTATAATAATACTTCTCGTCTCCTTGAATTTCATGATAATGCTGTGACAGTTTGCAGGCCTTTAGTATCATTTGAAACGAAGTCTGACCCGGCAACAAACCACAGACCAACGCCTTTTTTTTGCCAGGAATAAAAGGAAAAGAGGAAATTTCTTCATTTTTAAAATTGCGTAATACAATTTTGTCCAATCTGACTTTTGATGTTTTGTCTACCGCTTGGCACAAATGTCCAAAAATATCAATATTGCCATCATTGATAAAATCAATATTCCATGTTTGGACATTCTCAATAATTTCAGAATTGATCCGAGACACTGCCGAGTACAGTGAGGAGGCTAATCCTATCGAAGGCGGTTCTTTCCAAATTGACGTAAAAGACCCATCTAAATTAATTTGCTTTCCATCGCTTAAATAAACACTTATTATATTAACTTCCTTAAATAGTTGGGGCAACTCAATGGCAACCGCCAGCTTCAACTTGTTAAAATCGCATTCCTCTTTAATAGCCTCAATGGCAGACAAAGCAGCTTTGTTGTACAAAACATTATTTAATCTCCAAATTCCAGAAAAAGCACTTTGCTCAATATTTTGTGTATCCCTTAACCCAAACATTTCCAGAAATAATAAAATATCTGGATTGTTTAATCTGACGGATTTTGCCCACTCAAAATTACTGGAAAACAATTGATTCAGCAGAGAGTTTTCTGTTAATTCATTAATTGCAGCCTTCAAAAAAACACTTCCCAAATTTGCCAAAGGAACAGATTTCTCTTCTTTTGTTTCCTGAATGGACATTAAGCCGGCTTTGTCCTTAGTAGCCTTTTCTCTAAGAGTTTCCTTTGGTAATTTTATTTTGGACATTCTAGACATTTCAGGTGGAGCCGTATCCTCCATAATAAGCGTCCGCTTCTCTTGCGGAAACAGTTCTTTAATTTTTGACTCCGGGATTTGAAATTTTTTGGAAGATTTTTTTGCTACCGACCTCCTCCCAACCGGGCTACTCAGACTGGAACTTTTGAAGATAGCGTTGATAGAGGATTTAGAAACTTTAATGTCAAAATTCTTTTGAACAGTATCGACAAGCCTTCTGCAGCTTATATCAGGTTCTTTAGTTTTACAAGCTACAATAAAGACTACAACTTCTTTTTTTAATTTATGTATAACACCCATAGTTTTACAAAATGGACAATTGAACTTTCTAAGTATATCACAAAACAAGGCTTGGAAAAAGCGCCTTAGTTGATTTTTCATCTGCCTTAACTTTAATGTCCAGAAAAATATCAACATTTAAATATTTAATCTTTAAAAAAAGATGTATACTTTAAATAGTCACATAATTATCATTCCTTGGAAAAAGGATTCTTTATGCTTAAATGTCCCTATTGCTGCGAAGAACTAACATCCGAAGTTAATCGCTGCGTTCACTGCTCCCAATTTCTCATTGATGATATTATTCATTCAGATTTTCCCAGCCTGGACAAAAAGAAATGTGTTTTTTGCGGCAAAAAAATACTAAGTCGAGCTAAAATATGCAAGCACTGCCACAAATGGCTTGATGAATTAGATCAAGCGGTTCGTGATGTAGATCCTGATGATTTGGTTTGATTCACTCCCGAAAGGCTATGCTTCTTTTATCAACTCATCCCCTATTTGAGTTTGCGTTTCATCAATCGTCCCCTCTGGCAATTCAATACAATAATTTGCGCGAATAAAATAGGGACCCATCCTATAAGGTTTGATCCTTTTTACAAGACCGATAACTTTATTATTTTTGTCTACAAAAATAACATCGATTGTGAAACGCATAAAAAGCATGTGGATGGAGCGGCATTGTGTAATGATAAAGCCGTGCCCTTGCGGTAAATTGTCGCGCCCTAATAAACCAACAAGACGTGATAGCGCTGTATCCGCCAGCTCAGTTTGCTGAGAGATCGTGGTGTTTCGTGTTTTATTGATTATTTTCACAAGGCAGGAACTGTTTCCGTAAAGATTTTTTTCTCTAACGAAAGACCTATACGGTTAAAATCTTCCATGAACTTTGGGACATATCCTGTGGGTTTAAAGTCGCCGAGTATTTTCCCGTCTTCTGTTTTCCTTTTTTGGTCAAAGACAAAGACATCGCGCAAATCAAGCTGATGATCCTTTTCTATTCCGGCAACCTCGGTAATTCCTGTTATCTTACGAGTCCCGTCAGAGGTTCGGGCAACATGAACAATAATATCAATGGCTGAGGAAACCATTTCATTGATAGCCCGGATAGGCAATTCGATACCGCTTAAGAGGATCATTGAACTCATACGAACCAAAACATCATGGCATGAATTCGCGTGCAGCGTCGTCATAGAGCCGTCATGACCCGTGTTCATAGCCTGAAGCATATCCAGGACCTCACGGCCGCGGCACTCCCCGATGATAATGCGGTCCGGGCGCATACGCAGCGAATTAATAAACAGATCTCGAATAGTGACCTCGCCGCGACCTTCAACGTTTGCCGGGCGGGATTCCAGTCGTCCCCAATGGGTTTTCTTTAACCGTAATTCAGCGGCGTCTTCTATCGATATAATTCTTTCATTGTCAGGGATGAAATGAGAGAGAACATTTAAAAGCGTCGTTTTCCCGGCGCCGGTTCCTCCAGAAACGATAATATTTTTTCTTCCAACCACACAGGCCTCAAGAAAAGTAGCCATGTTTTTAGAAAAACTTTTGTACTTAAGCAGCAAGTCGGCCACGCTCAAGCGCTCAACACCAAATTTTCGAATGGTAATCATGGGGCCGGTCAAAGAAAGAGGGGGAATAATAGCGTTGAAGCGTGAGCCGTCCGGAAGACGAGCGTCGACCATCGGAACAGATTCGTCAATACGTCTACCGAGAGGAGCGATAATACGGTCAATAATCGCGCGCATCTGCTGATCAGAAACAAACTTCCTGTTAGTTAAAATAATCTTGCCGCCCTTTTCTATATACAGATCGTTTTTGCTGTTAACCATAATATCGGTAACCTCCGGATCCGCAAGAAACTCTTCCAAAGCCCCCAATCCTAAAGCCTCATCAACGATCTCCTTAACAATCCTCGCCCGCTCTTCATGCGAAGAAATCAGCGCCCCTTTTTCTTCCATAAGGAGGTTGCTGACAATTTTCTTGGCGGACTCTTTCAGCTCTAAGGCTTTTTGGGGATCCCCCAACATCTCCGGCGTCAAGTCTTCCACATGCAGGCGATCCACAAGCTTCTCGTGAATCTTCTTTTTAAGAGCGACAATCTCATCTTCCTCTTTCACAAAACCATCGCCACCGGCAGGCATGTTCTGTGATGATATGCCGAATTTCTGCCAGAATTCACCCGGCTTATCCATTCCTTCGGTCATGCGAACCTTAGCCACTTCCGCGCCCTGCACAAAAAGGTCTTCCTTTTTGAGGTCTGCGATCATTTGCTTAAAGGCTTCCGCTACCTTCGAACGAGGGCTGTCGATAACACAGGGGACGCCTCGATTCAAAGCCATACCCACGGATCTTCCATCGGAAGGAATCCTCGCAAATATTTCGCAGCCTAATACATTGCGGACCTCCTGCCAGGCAACGCCTCCCCGGCTTTCCGATCGGTTTAAGACCAGCTTGATCATCTTAAAAGGGAAATGCAGGCTTTGCAGCACCTCTAGACACCATTTGATTTGATATACAGCTAAAACATCAGGCGTGGCCACCAAAAATATCAAGTTGGAATGATCCAAAGCAGTCAAAAGGGTTTCGCTAAAAGCCTTCCCCGCGTCTATGATGATATAATCATAGATCGTAGAGACCGTCTTGAAAAAAGGTTTGATGTTTTCTGCTGTAATATGACCGATCTGTTTAGAATGAATAACGGCCGGCAAAAAATCCAGACCGCAGGAATGAGAAATGACAAATTTCTTAATAATGTCCGGACTGTCGGCCTTCTCTATTTCCGGCAAAAGATGAACCAGGGCGTGGCGGGGAACAAGGCTTAACATTCTGGACATGTCTTGCCCTGCTTGAAAATCCAAATCAAGAAGCAACACCCTTTTACCCGACACGGCTAAAGAGGTTGCCAAGTTAACGGCGGCAAAAGTCTTTCCAACACCGCCCTTATTACTAAATATAGTTATGGTTCGAGCTTCCATAAAATTATATTTTACATGCTTTACAAAAAAAATCCAGTTAAATTTATTTTAAAAAAGCGATTGCTTCCAATTCGTGCGTATAAAACGGGAGAAAATCATGAACGTTTCAGAAAAATGAGGTCAAAAACTATATCTTCTTGATTGTTTCAATCGTCGGAGAACATTCTAAACCCAGCTCATCTAAAATGGCTTCTTGACTATAGACAATGGGAATCGTAACAACCAGTTCTTCCAGCTCTACTTCCGAAGGAAAAGGATCAAAAGGCGCCAAAATCTGCGCAGTATTTATAGCGTCTTTATCAAAAATATCATACCCGGAAGATTCTTTTATTGTCGCGTCCATTAAGGATCCATCACTCAATATGGTTAAAGAAAGCTTAACTGTTCCTTGCCATCCTTCTTCTTTAGCCTTATATGGAAATGATATCGTTCGCGAAATATTTTGTTGTATCGTCTGTACATACTCTGTGATAGCTTTAGAAATGTTTTCATCATCAATGATTTCTTCCGCTAAAGCTGTTTCTTCGTCGGTAACAACGTCTATGGCTTCTTCACCCATTGTTTCGGGCTCTTTACCTTCTTCAGCGGCGGCTGTCTTATCCATTCTCTCTTCCAAAAAGGACGCTATCTCCTCTTCGTATTCATCAACAGCGGGTTCCTCAATGACGATCTCACCTTCTTCCAGTTTTTCGACGTCTTCTGATAAATCTGCCAACTCTTCCTCTAGTTCATATAACATCCCGTCATCTTCTACAGCTTTTTCTTCCGACGGCAAAGACATCTGCCGAAAAATACGCGGAGTCAATGTAATAACAACTTCTTGCTCTTGATTTGCCGTAGGTGTTATCTTAGATCTGAACAGCGCTCCGACAATTGGTATGGCGCTGATAAAGGGAACTCGTTTAACCTCTTCGCTTTCATTGTGCTTAATCAATCCGGCAATAACAACCGTCTGCCCGTCATTCAACAGCAGTCGGGTATCGGCAGATCGTGTCGTGAAGGCAACATCATCGCCTACAGCATTAGCATTATCAATATCCCTGATGGCAACAGACAAAAGGATATCGATTTTTCCATTTTTCACTTCCGGCGTTACCGTCAAATCAATGCCGTACTCCTTAAAAGTCACATTTTCTTGAACGCTACCAGCCACATTACCCGTAGTCGTCGTTCGAATCGGAATTTCCCCGCCGACTAAGAAAGAAGCGTCTTCACCATCGACCACAACAATGCTGGGCTTGGACAAAATTCGCCCTTTCCCTTCCTTAATAAGGGCTTTTACGGTAGCCTGTATTATTGAAGTACGATTAATGTCGCCGATTTTGAACAAATTTTCTACATTGTTTCCATCAAACTCCGGCAAGGTCTCTTGATAAACAAGATTTAGAGAATCCGCACTATCTGTTGCCCAATCGAATCCTAATTCTTTCGTAAGCGTTGTGTTCAACTCAGAAATCTGTACGTCAATCTGAATAAGGTCGCCTTCTACTCTAACCATATCAATGACTTGCTCACCAAAATCGTCAAGGATGAGCTCCAGCATTTCCTGCTCGCTTTTAATAACAGTCCCTGTAGCTACGACCTTTCCTTCATATGGGTTTGGCGCCAATTTAACGTCCTTGATTTCAGCCGCATCCAGCAGGCTCTGTAAACGGGAAACAATTGACCCCATGTCTTCTTCGAAAACGCGAGCAATTATAGTTCTTTTCCCGTATTCATCCCAGATGAAAATCGGCGTCTCCCCAATAGCCTGACCGACAAGAAGCACTTCATTGACATCCGCATTAGCGATATCTACAATGCCCGGTTGGCTGATGGCAATCCTTGTAAGAGAATACACTTTTAAAGTGACCAGATCCCCTTGATAAAGGAAGACATCTCTTTTTTCCAAAGTATCAATAACGTCTTGCGTTTGGGCATGAGCGTTAAACGGAAACACTGCCACTGTCATAACAATAAAAACGATTTGTAAAAATTTTTTGCTTTTTGTTTTTTTTGTGATCATCATATTTACTCCCTAAACTTCCAGTTAACCTCATAAAAAGTGAATAACCATAGCATACCTTATTCTTAACCGTTAACCTCTAATTTCTAACGCCACCTCTATAAATATCAATAAAAGTGGTTGGAGCGTCTCCGCCTGTTGTAACCGCCTCTAAAGGCATTTGAGTGTGTGGAACCAATAATTCCGTTCCTTGTTTTTCAAAAACATATTCTGATAAAGCTCCCCAAGAGGCTGCCTGCATAATTTCTGTTTCTGTTTCAGCAGGGGCTCTTAAAATCAATTGCATTTTTCCGTTTTTTTCAATAAATGACATAAGGCTGGCTTCTTCCGGCGTCAAGGCAAAGGTTATATTTAATGACCTGGCTTCTTGTTGCTTTTCATATCCTCCCGGAGCCTGCAAATTTGTCCCCACCGCTAAAATCTGGGCATTTTGGAAGACCATTGAAGTAATCGTGTTTTTGCCTGTCTTGTGTTGAATCGGTATTTCCATATGCGCCAAAACATCAACATAATCTCCAGGATTGATAAGGCCTCCGACCGCCGATAGAGAGTCTATCATAACCGTATACGCTCTCTTACCCGCAGGAGTACGTAAAGCCAATGAAGATTTTGGCACTGAGGGCGTCTGGGATTGAGAATCTTGCCCGGAACCAGCTATCACAACCTGACGGCTAGCTAATTGTTTGATTTCTTTACGCAAGGTTTCTAAGTCTCGCTGTAAAGGTTTGATCTGTTTGGTTTCATATTCTTGAGAAAGCTTGGCTGTTGCCTTTTTGATATTTCCTTCAATATGATTCCCTGTAAGAATAGCCGCAACCGCACCTAGCCCCACCGCACATGCAATAATAGCAAACTGTCTTTTGGCTTCTAAATTCATATACCTACTCCTCTAATAGTTTATCGTTAATATTCACGACCGTTTTATTTCGAAGCTCTTGAAGAGTTTCGTTGATTGTCTGTCTCTGCTTAAAAATCGTCAAACCTTCAACAATTTGCTCTTTCACGTCCTCAAAAGCCTTCTGCTCTCCACCTTTTTTCTCTTCCAGTTTAACAATATAAAAACCTTCCGGCCCTTTGAATACAGCGCTAACTTCGCCTGTTTCTAAAGCAGCGACGACTTTTCTCATTTTAGGGAAATCAAAAATAGCTTTGAACCCCATATCTCCTTTTTTCCAGGCAGACTTTGCCTTAGAGTGGGTCTTCACCATTTCTTGAAAATCTACGTCCTTATATAGCTCAATGCGGATACTTTTTGCCGTTTCTTCATCTTTCACAACAATTTCCCGAACGCGCCATTCAACAGGATCAACAAATTCCGTTTTATTGTTTTCGTAATATCCCTCAGCTTCTTCTTCTGTCGCTTTTGCTTCTTTTACGATCTGGTCAGCCATTTCGCGAACGATAAGGGTGCGGCGGAACTCTTCCACAGCATCAACAATATCTTTTTTTTCTGCTATCCCGGTTTTTTCAGCCTCATGAACTATTAGTTGCTGATTGATAAGCTCTTCTAAAACCAGCTTGTTCTGATCAACATTCTTTGTATCATAATCGGGCACCAGCTCTTTAAGAGCTTTAAGCCGTTCATTAAATTCTTCTATAGAAATCGCCCAACTGCCTACTGAGGCTAAGACATTTTTTGCCATCGGCTTTGAGGCTTGATTAAATTTTTTTGATTTTATACCGGGAGGGTTGGTATTTGCCTGAGAAACTTTATTGCTTTGTGCCACTTCCGGGGCTGGTGGTTTTTTCTTGCCCTTTAGCTTATCGGTTAGCTCTGTAATCTTATCGCAACCTTGTGTGCTTGCCAGAATTAAGGTAAAAACACAAAAAAAACCAATTTTTTGTTTAAATGCTGTCACAAAGACCTCCTTTTAAGGCATATTTGTAAGTATAACTTTTATATATTTAAAAAACAAGTAAATTCCCGTTTTTTTTGCATTAATGCATTTTATCTAACAAGTTGTGACTTATCGGTTTGCCTGATTTTCAGAAAGCGCTTTCTTATTTATTCCAAAATATAACATCAAAGGTTTTCCTTAATAGTCCTCTTCCGCAATCAGTTGATTTGATTTTTCTTCCAAAATTTGTTAATTTATCAATTAATTCAAGGCCTTCTCCTATATTACGCCTACCGCTCATTTAGTCGGTTCATCGGCAAACGGCGTCTTGCCTTCATAACGTTTTCTTTAAATATTTGACAATAAACAACTTGCTCTTTCCTCGCAGACGCTTTAACCAAAATATTACCCCAAGGGTCTATAACCATACTATGCCCGTACGCCCAAATCCCCCGCCCTCCTTGTCCTGCTTGATTAGGGGCTAGGACATAACATTGGTTTTCAATAGCTCGGGCCCGTAACAAAGGCTCCCAATGAGTCTCACCTGTCTTTTGTGTAAAAGCCGCCGGAACGGCCAAGACATGACATCCTTTTTTTAAGTAAAACTGATACATTCCCGGAAAGCGCAGATCATAACAAATTGACATCCCCACCTTGAGGGTGTCCGCCGCAACAAACGTCTTTCTTTTTCCGGGAGTCATATAATTGGCTTCATTAATTTTTTTATTTCCTATGCGCGCTTTAAAAAGATTGTTTTTGCGATATCGCGCTATGATTTTTCCTCGTCGGTCGATAAAAACTGATGTATTGTAAAGAGCCTTGCTGCTGCTATCCTTTTCATAAACGGACCCTGCCAAAATATAAATCTTATGCTCTCGGGCAATCTGCATAAGTGGTTCCAGGGACTGTCCGGGAATCTTCTCAGCGACGTTATTTAAAATATGCCTTTTCCCCGTCTTGCCTCGATAGTGAAAAACTTCCGGCAATAAAACAAACTCCGCTCTTTGCCGAACCGCTTTTGTCACAAAAGAAACCGCTTTGGCAATATTCTTCGCCTTATCTTTTCCGGCGTTCATTTGTACAAGCGCAATTTTCATTGCTTTTTTCCCGACGATATCATTTTTTTATATGTTTCGCCGTATTCCTCATAACATTTGGTATAAAACTCCTGCTGGCGCAATTTATTACGCCAGGCAACGAGGCGTGAATACGGCGTAATATCAAGCTTGGCTAATTCCACTGGGTCGAGAGTGGCCAACAAATTAATATCGGCCAATGATATTGTGTCTCCCGGCAGGTAGGGGTGATGTTTTAAACTGTTTTCCACCGCTGGTAAAAACCTGTTAAAAAAGTTCACGCCGTCTTGTTCCGAGCGTTTGTCAACCTCAACCGGAATAAT
Source organism: Candidatus Omnitrophota bacterium (assembly GCA_023139575.1). GTDB lineage: Bacteria > Omnitrophota > Gorgyraeia > Zapsychrales > JANLHA01 > JAGLNJ01. The sequence continues at coordinate 34,430 of JAGLNJ010000051.1, forward strand.
CGGGGCGAACAATCTATTGAACGCCACCTTGTTTATCGCCCCCCCGATATGCATTGAAACAAAATCAAGCCATTGATCAATGAGGCTTCGGGGTTTTAGCTCCTGCGGATATAGCCCGCTTTGCTTTTTATGACAGAGGTATCTGCAAATCGAGTTGCTTTCAAACAAAACAAATCCATCGTCCTCAATAACAGGAACCTTTCCCGCCGGGTGCATGCGTAAATATTCGGCTGTGCGGGTTTCCCCGTCTTTTACTTTTACGCGGACATAATCATATTCTATGTTGAGTAAATTAGCCACAAATCGCACTTTATTCGACGAAGTGGACAAATCAGCCCCATAAATCTTTAACATTATTTTTCCCTCCTGAGGTTTTTTGTTATTATTCCTAATATATAACGCTAAGGCAAGTACTAATGACAATTTTATTGGTTTTCCCTTATTTTCCAAAAAGGAATTCTTATCCCAAAATTACTGGCGCATGATTATGTGTTGCTTGTCAAAGCAGCCCTCTTTGACGAAAATTTTTTCTCGCTTTGAATATCTTTCCGCTTGTAAATGTTCTTCATAAAATATAGAATAAGTAATGCTCCCGTGCCAATAAAAACAATCTTCGAGAACCTGATATGAAAACGTAGAACTTGTGAATATACCTCAAATCAAAAATTTCACCAGCCACGAATCGATGACCAGCACTATACAAACGGATCCTTTGGCATACCGCTGGTTCGCCTTTCTCATCATGCAACCTGCCGTAATTTCCCAATTGTCGTTGGAGAATGAAAACGCGGTGCTATACAAAAATCTAAAAAAAACGGTTTTAAAACAAAAACTTTTACACCTGATCCTTTTTTTTGTTCTAATGGCGGGAACGATCGCGCAACAATATGCGCTATACACATTATCGTTTTTTTTCTTTTATCCAAACTGGAAATTCAGTCATAGCAAACGGCATTTAGTTTCACAAATCAGCATGAAAATCATCAACCGGGATTTTACAGAGCCAAATCTAAAAAAATCAACTTTTTTTCAAATATGTGAAAAATACAGCCGGGACTACAGCATCCCTTCTTTCGTTGATAAAACCTATATTTCAGACAAGATCTTGAGATATACGGCGCTTGTCACTATCATTACATTAATTCTTATTCGGCCAGTGCCGTCCGTCTTGTTTTTCTTCATTGCCTTCTTTTGTGTTTACATCCTCATCCGCATTATTTTAAACACGGATTTCTTTTACCGTGTCTTAAAATAAATCGATGGATCAAACTTGCACAAATAAAAAGGGAGTTAGACGCCTTGAATAGTTGGACGTCTTCGATCCATAAAACGCTATTTAGTACTATATAATACTCCCGCAAGCAAATTTAGCATGGGCAGTTAGTGGACATTTAGCGTTCCAACTCTAGCCAAAACCTGCCAACGGCTGCCAAACCCCTTTTTCCAACATCACATGTTCTCGTCGGTATTTATCCCTAAAACCAAAAAACCATGCAGTTATATGCCACATGGCTTCCCTTAAAAAAACGACCCCAGCGGGATTTGAACCCGCGTCGCGAGCTTGAAAAGCTCGTGTCCTGACCAGGCTAGACGATGGGGTCTTAAATATCTTTTCTTAAATTAAATAAGTATTATAGTTAATTTACTTTGTCGGTCAAGGAAAAAATTGTGCTCTGAAAATTGTTGCCCCACTCCTCGTTTTAAGGCTGGCTTGACTTTTCTCCTGCAACTAACAGATTTATTCTTCCTTGGCCACAACGTTCGCGACAGACATAACCTTATCATCTTTTTTCAAATTCAGCAATTTTACGCCCTGTGTGCTACGCGATGATTGGCGGATATCTTTTGTCGAGCATCGGACGATCATGCCGTTCTTCGTAACGGTCATGATTTCGTCTTCTCCCATGACCGCCAAAACTCCTACAACAAGGCCGTTTTTTTCCGTGGTTTTCAAATTAATGATGCCTTTCCCTCCTCTTGACTGCACGCGGTAAGCGCTGAACTCAGACCGTTTCGCATAGCCAAGCGACGACACAGTCAAAAGAGTGCTTCCTGTCTTGGAAATATCCGAGGGGAAAACCTGCATGCTGACAACAATATCCGTCTTCCCCAGCCTTATCCCTCTAACCCCTCGAGCGGAACGTCCCATATCCCGGATCTGCCTTTCAGAAAATCTCAGAGACTTTCCTTCCTTTGTGGCGAGCAGGATTTCGAACTTCCCATTGCTTATGGCCGTCCCTATAAGCTCGTCACCTTTATCAAGCGAAATCCCTACAATGCCGCCCTTGCGGGGATTGCTAAAAGCCGACAGCTTTGTTTTTTTGACGTTTCCTCTGGCGGTCGCCATAACAATGGACTGATCTTCTGGGAAATCTTTAACAGCAACTATTGAGCTGATGCTCTCATTATTCTTCATGGAAAGCAGATTAACGATCGCTTTGCCCTTAGAGCTGCGTGAGGCTATGGGTATTTCATAGACCTTCAGCCAGCGGATTATCCCCTGATTTGAAAAAATCAGGAGATAATCTTTTGAGGAGGCAACGAAAATTTGCCTGACAAAGTCCTCCTCTTTGGTGGTCATCGCCGTTACTCCTTTACCGCCCCTCTTTTGACGGCGGTAGGAGCCAACCCCCAATCTTTTAATATAGCCGGTATTGCTAATTGTAATGGCCATGTCCTCTTCGGCGATCAGATCCTCCATCTCGATCTCCTCGGCCTTAGCGGCAATCTCCGTCCTTCTTTCGTCGCCGTATTTTTTCTTCACAGCAACGAGCTCATCCTTAATGATGCCGTCAATCATTTTTTCTGAAGCAAGAATAGCCCGGTAACGATCAATATCTTTTAAAAGCGTTTTGTATTCCTCGTCTATCTTGCTGCGCTCCAAAGCGGTCAGACGCTGCAGCTGCATCTCCAAAATGGCCTGCGACTGGATCTCGCTGAGCTTAAAGTTTTTCATCAATTTCACCTTGGCCTCTACCGTGCTTTTGGATGAGCGGATCAGGCGAATAATTTCATCAATATGATCAATGGCGATCTTTAGGCCTTCCAAGATGTGCGCCCGTTTTAAAGCTCGATCCAGGTTAAATTGCGTCCTGCGGCGTATGATGATGCGGCGATGCTTTATGTAATGATTTATTAGCTGCTTTATGTTTAAAATACGCGGGCTGTTGTTAACCAGGGCCAAATTGATAATGCCGAAAGTTGTTTCCAGCTGAGTATGTTTATAAAGATAATTTAAAACAATCTGCGGCTGGACATCGCGGCGCAATTCAATAACAACGCGGATGCCGTCTTTATCTGATTCATCGCGAATATCTGTCACGCCGTCTACGCTTTTATTCTGAACCAAAGAAGCTATCGTTGTGATAAGGTTAGCTTTATTTACTTGATACGGGAGCTCTGTAATAATAATGGTATCTTTATTGCCCTTTTGGCGCTCGATAGCGGCACGCGCCCGCAAGGTGACCTTGCCCCTTCCTGTTGTATAGGCATTCGTTATGCCTTCTCTTCCACAGATGATCCCTCCCGTGGGGAAGTCCGGCCCTTTAACAATTTTATTTAAATCTTTTACCGTGGCTTCTGGATTATCAATTAAATGCGTGGTGCCATCAATAACTTCCCCCAGATTATGCGGCGGCATATTAGTGGCCATACCGACGGCAATACCACTCGACCCGTTAATCAAAAGGTTCGGGATGGCCGAAGGCAGGACTTGAGGTTCTTTCAGGGTGGCATCAAAATTAGGATTGTAATCAACCGTATTTTTTTCGATATCAGTCAGCATTTCTCCGGATATCGAAGCCAGCCGTGCTTCCGTATAACGCATAGCCGCCGCGGAATCGCCATCAACAGAACCAAAGTTTCCCTGGCCGTCGATCAAAGGATACCGTAAAGAAAACTCCTGCACCATGCGCACCATGGTGTCATAAACGGCAGAGTCGCCATGAGGATGATACTTACCTAAAACCTCACCGACAATACGGGCGCTTTTCTTATAAGGTTTGCTGTGTTCCAGATTAAGCTCTTTCATCGCATACAAAATGCGGCGGTGAACTGGTTTCAACCCATCGCGAACATCCGGCAGGGCTCGCCCGACTATAACGCTCATCGAATACGCGAGGTAAGACCTCTTCATCTCCTCTTCAATATTGACAGGTATTATTTTCTCTTTTATTGACAGGCTATTCATATATAAGCGACCTTTCCTTATTAGCTGAAACTTCCGGCCTTCCTGCGTCCGTTCCGGCAGGCGTTAAATGTCTAGATCTTTTACCTCATGGGCATTAGTTTCAATAAATTTTCTCCTCGGGGCAACTTCGTCTCCCATCAGCATCGAAAATATCTTTTCTACCTCAACGGCATCTTCTAAAGTTACTTGCAAGATAGTCCGGCGAGCGGGATCCATCGTGGTATCCCATAACTGCTGCGGATTCATTTCCCCCAACCCTTTATATCTTTGTATATGCATGCCTTTTTGTGCTTGCGCCCGCACAAAAAGCAGAACGTCCCGTAAGCAATAAAATTCGTGTTTGTCTTTATCGTCCTCGATAAGAAAAAGCGGCTTCATTGTATTTGTCTTTGCGTCTTTATTCTTTTCTTTCTTTATGTCTTCAGCCGCATCTTCCTTGAAATAATTGAGTGCGCTTATGCCCATTTTTTCAAATTGCTTTTGTATGGAGGAAATGTCCTCCGTCTCAAACAACTCAACATACTTAGCTTCTTCATCATTTTCGGTTAATTTGGCTAATTCTTTATCATCATAAACAAAAAGTTCTTGATGATCCGCTTTCACTTTATATAAAGGAAGCTTTTTTGACTTCATGTCATAATGTTTTATATAATTTGAAAACTCTACGCCGCGCCTTTTCATAACAACAATTAAATGCTCCAGCTCTGTTAACGAGCCGAGAATGTCTTTAAACTGATTTGTATTAAAGGTCTTTTTTTCCTTCACTAAAGAAAATTTTACGCCTTCGATCCCCAAATCTAAGATCAATTCGTTCATTTCTTCTTCTGTTTCGATATACTCTTCTCTTTTTCCGCGCTTCACCTTATATAAAGGCGGTTGCGCAATATATACATAGCCATTATCAATTAGTTCTCGCATCTGCCGATACAATAACGTTAGCAATAATGTGCGGATATGCGATCCGTCAACGTCCGCGTCGCACATGATAATAATCTTATGATAGCGGAGCTTCTCTAAATTAAAATCATTCCCGACCCCCGCGCCTAATGCTGTAATGATGGTGCGAATTTCTTCATTACCCAAAATCTTATCCAGGCGGGATTTCTCGACATTTAAAATTTTCCCTTTTAACGGAAGAATGGCTTGAAAAGTCCTGTCGCGCCCTTGCTTAGCTGAACCGCCGGCCGAATCCCCTTCAACCAGGTACAGCTCACAAAGCGAAGGGTCTTTCTGAGAACAGTCTGCTAATTTTCCCGGCAACCCCCCGCTGTCTAAGGCACCTTTGCGCCGGGTAAGTTCGCGAGCTTTGCGGGCCGCTTCTCTAGCCCTTGAAGCAATTACAACTTTATTAATGATTTTATTGGCTATAGGCGGATTTTCCTCAAAGAACAACGTTAGCGCCTCAAAAGTAGAGGAAGAAACAATCCCCTCCACTTCGGAATTCCCCAGCCTTGTTTTAGTCTGGCCTTCAAATTGAGGGTTTGCTAATTTAATGCTGATAACCGCCGTTAAGCCTTCTCGGGTGTCATCTCCGGTAATGGAGGCCGAGCTATCTTTCAATATTTTCTTGCTTCTTGAATAATTGTTAACCACTCTGGTCAAGGCCGCGCGAAAACCGCTTAGATGAGTCCCCCCTTCTGTGGTGTTGATATTATTTACAAAAGTAAACACGTTTTCAGAAAAGCTGTCATTATATTGAAGGGCTATCTCAACGGAAACATCATCCTTGCTTTTTTCAAAATACACTAACTTCTTATGCAGCACTTCTTTGTTGGCGTTAAGGTACTCGGCAAAAGACTGTATGCCCCCCTTGAAATGAAAAACAGCTTCTTTTTCTTTTTCGCTGCGGGTATCAACGAGCTTGATTGTAAGGCCTTTATTCAGAAAGGCCAGTTCTCTTAACCTTTTCGCTAAAATATCAAACGAATAAGTTGTAGTTTGCTGAAATATTGTTTTATCTGGTTTAAAAGTGACTTTCGACCCGGATTTTTTTGTCTTACCAATAATGGTGAGTTTGGTGGCTGTTTTTCCTCTTTCATAGCGCTGATGATAAATCTTTCCATCCCGCTTAATCTCCACCTCCAGCCAATCAGATAAAGCGTTGACACAGCTAACCCCTACGCCGTGCAGTCCTCCGGAAACCTTATATGTCCTCTTATCAAACTTCCCCCCGGCATGCAGGGTTGTCATAACAACTTCAACAGCGGGTTTCTTTTCCGTGGCGTGCCGATCAACCGGAATTCCGCGGCCATTATCTGTAACCGCTACCGATCCGTTATCATTAATAAAAACCTCGATTTTGTCGCAATAACCGGCAAGCGCTTCATCGATAGCATTATCTACTACCTCGTAAACCAAATGATGCAACCCACGGGTGAAAGTGTCGCCAATATACATCGCCGGACGCATCCTGACAGCTGCTGTTCCCTCTAAAACCTGAATATTGGTCGCGTCATAAGACCCTTTGGGCTGCGATTCTGTTGGTTTCTTTTTTGTTTCTTGTGTGTTTTCCTTCTCGTTCTTTTTTGTTTTTGTCATTTCACCTTTCCTATCTTAAAATAAATCTTTTCGATTTCAGGCATCTCTTTTTTTATTTTCGATAAAATCAAATTCTTGTATAGCTTCATTGCATACAAGCGGGCGGAAGAATCAACATAAACAGTTATCTGATTATCTTTCATCCCCGCAAGTTTTACCGCTTGAAACCCTTCTTCTTGAGCTATTTTATCCCAAACTTGCTGTATTTTTCCCTGCTTACTAATATTGCTTTCGGATATAGTTCCTATAACCTTCTGTATAATATTTTTTATATTATCACTTCCCTTTTTTTCCGAAAACTGTGTCATGTTTTTTTAAATTCTTTTTTTGGTTCTTTAAATCTTCATCGGTAGCGCTAAATAGAGATATTCTTCTAACCGAATAACCGCCGCTTTATCTGGCCCTAATAACTCTAAATTAATACTTTCTTCATTATTAATGGTTTTCAACATATCAATAAAAAACTGGGGATTAAAGCCCACAACCATCTCTTTCCCTCCGTAATTTATAGAAACTTCCTCTCTCGACTCACCTACATCAGGTGTTATTTTAGAAACAACGAGTTTATTGGAAAACAACTCAAATTTTATTGCCTGAAAATCGGGCGTAGCTAATAAATTCGCCCTGCGAATAGCGCTTAAAAATTCTTGCGTGTTAATTTTTATAGGTTGTGCTGACGCGTTCGGAATAACTTGATTATAATCAGGAAAATCCCCCTCAATAATACGGGTGGCGATCAAGACGCCTTCAATATCAAATAAGACCTGGTTTGTTCCGGGTATAAAAGAAATATCCCCGTCATCCCCCAAATTCCTATATATCTCTTGAACCGCTTTTAAAGGAATGATGACAGAAATTTGTTTTTTTACTGGGGACATTAGTTTTTTTTCTATTTTGGCTAATCTTCTTCCATCTGTTGCCACTAGCCTAATATTATTTTGATCTATTTCCAACAAAAGCCCATTCAATATATAGCGGGATTCTTCATGTGAAACAGCAAAGGACGTCAAGCGCAGCATTTCTTTAAAAACAGATTGCTTGATTTTCACAGCTTCTCTGTCTTTGAATTCTGGAAACTTCGGGAATTCATCTTTTGGCAACCCTATCAGTTTAAAACGGCATTTATTTCCTTCAATATCTATCTGGTTATTTTTCTTGGCGCTAATTAAGATATCCCCAGATGGAGACTCACGAATGATGTCACTAAACCTCTTTGCGGGAATAGTTATTGCCCCTTCTTCAATCTTTTCCACAGGTATTTCACACGAAATTCCTATATCTAAATCGGTTGTATTTAACCTTATCATATCTTTCTGAGTCTCCAACAACATGTTTGAAAGAATGGGTAAAACCGCTTTTGCGGATACAATATTTTGTACCACTTGAATTCCTTCTAATAGATTATCTTTGGTAACTTTTATCTTCATTTTCCCCTCTTTTTCTTTTGACTACTATTACTTTATTATTAATAAAAACGCTTTAATGCTAACAGTAGTTGTAATAGGTGTTGTGGATAAGTTGAACAAGATTAAAAGTTTTTTAATAGCAGTTAGTTATAAAAATTCCCAATGTTACTTTCTTATGTAAAAAAAATAATTACTGTTTTAAAGATGTGGTTAACTTCTCGACAGTGTTTCTTAATTCTCTATTATCCTGAATTTCTTTATTAATTTTTCGACAAGAATGCATAATGGTCGTATGATCTTTCCCCCCAAAAGCATTACCAATTTCAGGAAAAGAAGAATTTGTAAGCTGCCGCGTTAAAAACATCGCGATTTGTCGCGGCAGAATAATATTTCTGCTTCTTCTCTTTCCTTTAAGGTCAGACAAGCTAATATGAAATAAATCCGAAACGGATTTTTGTATCATTTCAATACTGATCGTTTTTACGGTTTGTTTAACCATATCCTTCAAGACCACTTTTGCCATATCTAAATGAATCTGCTTTTCTTCCAACAGGGAATAAGCAACTACCCGAATTAATGCCCCTTCCAATTCACGGATATTAGTTTTTATTTGATCAGCAATAAAATCAATCACGTTATCCGGAATAACAACAGATTCTCGCTCACTTTTCTTTCTTAATATAGCCACGCGCGTTTCAAAATCTGGAGGTTGGATATCGGTAATAAGACCCCACGCAAAACGGGACCGTAAACGCTCTTCAAGATTGGAGATCTCTTGAGGTGGACGATCCGAGCAGATAATAATTTGTTTTCGGCTGTTATGTAAGGCATTAAAAGTGTGAAAAAACTCCTCTTGGGTGGATTCTTTGCCGGCTATAAAGTGAATGTCGTCGATGAGCAACACATCCATATTACGATATTTTTGTCTAAATTGAGGTGTTGAGCGGTGGCGAATAGCATTAATGAGTTCATTAGTGAATTTTTCAGAGGACAAATAAACACATTTAGCGTCTGGATGAATGCTTTTGATATGATGTGTGATTGACTGCATTAAATGCGTTTTCCCTAAACCGACCTGCCCGTATATAAATAAAGGATTGTATGCTTTGGACGGTGATTCAGCGACAGCTTGACTGGCAGCGTAAGCAAAACGGTTAGAGGGTCCAACGACAAAGCTTTCAAAAGTAAAACGCTTATTTAAATTAATATCTTCCCTGTTAGTCGTCCTCTTCACTAGAATGTTTGTTTCTATAGGGGAAAGTATTTGTGTGTTTTGAGGGTTGTTTAATTCAGGATTGATATCGAATTCGATATTAATTTTTTGAGATAGGTCTGTATTGACGTGTTTATTAATAATTTTATAAAAGTGCTCAATGATCCAGTTTTTATAGAACTCGTCGGGAGTTTCAATTATTATTGTATCAGGTTTTTTTTCCTTAACATTAAGAGAAGCAAACCATGTATCATATGATGATGCCCCAATCGCATCTTTAATAATAGGTTGCGCTTTTTGCCAATTATCCAGTAATTCCATAATTTTTGAAATAAAAAAGTGTTTTTAAAAAAAAGATTTGTTGACAAGAACAACGAGTTGTTAACATGTCAGTAATCCCTCAAAGTGTTTCATATCAACTGTTTGTGTTTTTGGTAAATCTAAATTAACAAGTTTTCCACAGGGCTGGTTAACAACTGCAACTTAGGGTTTGACAAAAATCCTTTTTGAATAGTGAGAAGCCACCAATAAAAAAACGCAAAATATCAAGTGATAAAAAAGTGTCTTTATTATATCAGACAAAATTTTTAATTCAACTTAAAAGATGCAATATTCCTAAATAAGAAGAAAATAAACGCCCAAAAAAGGCTATAAATAAAACTAAAAATGTCATCGACTATTTTTGTTTATTATACATACATAAATAGTTAAAAATAAGTAACTTTAGAGCCTATAAAAAAATGAAAAAGCTTGACTATGAAATCGACTATGATATAATTTACCAACCATGAAGAAGAATTTAACAACTCCAACGATACTAAAAGGTAAAAGAAAGCACGGCTTTCGCAAAAGGATGTCTACATCTGATGGGCAAGACACGATCAAAAGGCGCCGCGCTAAAGGGAGAAAAAGGCTAGCTAAATAAGATCATCCTTTGCCTGCGACTACCCAATGAAGTGTTTAATTATTTCATTAATTCATATATACCAAGCATTTAGCCGTATTCTTCTGCCGAGAAGGTGTCGTTTCCACCCCTCATGTTCTACCTACGCTATACAAACCATTGAAAAATATGGGCTTATAAAAGGAACCTTTAAATCTGTTAAACGGGTTATCAGATGTTCGCCTCTTTCTGATGGCGGATATGATCCAGTAAGGTGATTTTATGGAAAAAAGACTTTTTTTAGCTTTTGTGTTGTCCTTTTTTATTTTGTTTACTTGGAATAAAATGTTTCCCCAACAAAAGAACGGGGAAATTGTTACTAAAGAAATTATAGAAGAAAAAGCGGATTTAACAATTCCTCCTCCGCTCCCGATTATTGAAAGAAAAGAAGAACGACTATCTTTTTTAGGTAATGAAAAAATTGAGATAGAGATAACTAATCTTGGAGCAAGTATCAAAAGCGTTAGATTAGCTGAGTATAATTCAAATCTGCCTATAACTGAAATTAACAGCCTAAAACAATATAAAGATGTGACTTTTATAGAAACTTATAAGACTGCCAATAAAATTATATTCCAATACAAAGCTAATGATATAGCAATTTCTAAATCATATGAGCTCGACGGATATTTGGTTAAAACGGACACTCGAATAGAAAATAGCAGAGAAATGTCCATTGAAGAAAAAGTTGAAATACAAGCCTTTAAATTGGACATTTCCAGATTGGACAAAGAAGGCATTAACCCTCGAGATAAAATGCTTCAAGAATATTCTATTGCCAATGATCTTCAAATATATCGAAAAAAGAACGCATTTAAAATTAGTAAAAAAGATTATAGAGTTGAAATAGATAATATTAATTGGATTGGTTTTAGAAACAGGTATTTTTGTGCAATATTAATGCCACAGTATAATATAGAAAAATATGAAATTATTCCTATAGAAAACCAAGAGTTGTCCATTACTTTAAGCGCAAAAACCGAAAAATTAGGTCAAATTGATACACAAGAGTATCAAAATATAATATACTTTGGGCCACAAGACATCAATGTGTTAAAAAGTTACGATTTAGGCTTTGAGCGCATCATAAATTATAAGATTGGAGGCTTTTTTGATATTATGGCCTTCGGACTTACTGACTTTGTTGCCAAAATCATCCTGAGATATTTGAATTTTTTAAACAAAATTATTGATAATTTAGGTATAGCAATCATTATTTTAGCAATTTCAATATCGGTTGTGACATATCCATTTACGCATAAAAGCATGATGTCAATGAAGAAAATGCAGGCAATTCAGCCAAAGTTGAGCAAAATAAGGGAGCAATATAAGAATAATCCCCAAAAATTAAATAAAGAGATGATGGAGTTGTATAAAGAAAACAAGGTGAATCCATTTGGAGGGTGCTTACCAATGCTTTTTCAAATGCCCATTTTTATTGGGCTGTATCAAGTTCTTTGGAGATCCGCATCTTTGAAAGGGGCGAGTTTTTTATGGATAAAAGACCTTTCAGAACCAGATAGGCTTTTTATATTAAATAATACGCTTCCAATAATTGGCAACGAGATCAATATTTTGCCTATTTTAATGATGATAGTTATGTTTTTTCAGCAAAAAATTTCATCAAAAAACATGGTTGTCGCCGATCCGCAACAGGCGCAACAACAAAAAATGATGATGATGTTTATGCCGTTGATGATTGGTTTTATCTTTTATAAATTTGCTAGCGGTTTGGCGCTTTATTTTACCACGTTCTATATATTGTCCACTCTGACGCACTTGAGAATGTCCAAAATAAAAAAGGCTGTTTAAAATGAATAAAAAAACAAAAAGCATTGATGTTGAGGGCTCTACGGTAGAAGAGGCAATCAAAAAAGCTTTGGATATATTAAATGTCACAAAAAATGATATAGTGGTTAAAGTAGTCTGTGAAGAGAAGAGGGGCTTGTTTGGTATGGAGGGGGCAAAGCCAGCCAAAATAAAGGTCAGCCTCAAAGAAAATGATAATTAATTAAAAAAACACTTGCTTTGTTTGTAAAAAAGCGGAAAATAAAATGTAGGCAATAGATTTCACGTGAAAACATTGCCTAACAAAAAATAATAATTTCACGTGAAAAGCCCTTTTAAAGAAATTATGGCCAAAATAATTTCAATCTGCAATCAAAAAGGTGGTACGGGTAAAACCACTACCGCCGTAAATCTTTCCTACGCACTATCACAACATAATAAAAAAGTTCTCATGGCAGACACGGATCCTCAAGGAAACGCGACCAGCGGGATCGGTATAAATAAAAGTGTTATTAATAAATCTATTTATGACGTCTTATTAAATAAATGTTCAATAAAAGACTCAATTGTCGAAAAAGCTTATGAAAATTTAGATGTGTTGCCATGTAATATTAACTTGACCGGAGCAGAAATTGAGTTAGTAGGGGCGCTGTCGAGGGAGACACGGCTAAAAAAGGCTTTATCATCTATTTCTGAAGAGTATGACTACATCTTTTTAGATTGTCCGCCATCTTTAGGTTTATTGACGCTGAACGCTTTGGTGGCCAGCGATGGGATTGTTATACCGATACAATGTGAGTTTTATGCTTTAGAAGGGGTTTCTCAGCTTCTTAATACCATTAATTTGGTTCGTGACGGTCTTAACCCAGAGTTAGACATTGAAGGTGTTTTGATGACGATGGCAGATTATAGGACTAATTTAACTACGGAAGTTATTAATGAAATTAAGAGTTATTTTAAAGATAAAGTTTATGATACTATTATACCTAGAAATATAAAATTGAGTGAAGCGCCGAGTTTTGGGAAGCCGATTATGCTTTATGACCATAATTCCATTGGCGCTAAGAAATACACACAGTTGGCATTAGAATTCTTAGGGGCCAAGATAGAAGATCCTAACAAGTTGGAAGAAAAGAACATGCAAGAAATCCCACAAGCCGACATCACTGAAGTACCCGTAAATCCAGCTTCAGAAGAAGCCACGCCCACTTAAAAGAACTTTAAAACCAGGAGCAATAAATGGAGCATCGAGCTTTAGGAAAAGGGTTATCTGCTTTGATACCAGATAATTTCACCCTTAATGAAAATAAAGCCATCACCCAGTCCATCGCTTATGTAAAAACGGAAAGAATAAAAGATTCCTCGTTGCAGCCACGAAAGAATTATGATGAAGAAAAGTTGGATGGGTTAAAGCTATCTATTCAAGAAAAAGGGGTGTTACAGCCAATACTTGTTAGAAAAAGGGGGGATGATTATGAAGTTGTGGCTGGAGAAAGGCGTTTACGGGCGGCTAGATCCATAAATCTCGACGACGTGCCCGTCATAATCAAAGACGTTTCTAATGATGAAGCACTTGTTTTGGCATTGGTTGAGAATATTCAACGTGAAGACCTAAATCCGATTGAAGAAGCGCTGGCTTTTCAACGGCTGCTGGAGGATTTTTCTTTTTCACAGGATGTTATTGCTAAATCTGTAGGAAAGGACAGATCAACGATCAGCAATACTTTGCGACTTTTGAAATTGCCGGGAGATATTCAAAAGGCTGTTGTTGATGGGCGGATAGCAATGGGGCATGCCAGGACCCTTATTAACGTTGAAGACATGAATGAACAGCAATTTTTATTTAATCAAATTATTTTGAAGGGGTTGTCGGTTCGTGAAATCGAAAATCTAACCAAAGGCAAGGCAAAGAGAAACCCTCGTCAGAAAAAAGTTAAGGAAGACGGGAAAGATCACGAAACGGTTTTAGTGGAAGAAGAATTGCAAAAATTTCTTGGAACTAAAGTTAGGGTTCAATCCCAGAGAAAAAGAGGAAAGATCACCATTGATTATTATTCTCATGATGATTTAAACAGGATCCTGAATTTAATTAAACAGTAACATTATTATCTTCCTAAAGTTGCCTCTCATTTCATACATCAAGAACAAATTAATGTATATTGAAACATGATGATGCGTTATTCAGAAAACGTAAATTACGTAAACCATTGAAAATAAAAAATATACAAGCACAAAAAAGGACATTTATTATGATAAAAGGGATGACGGGATATGGAACAGCGGGCGTTAATACGAACAAAATAAAAGGTGTTGTAGAAATCAAAACGCAAAATCACCGCTATTTTGACACGGTTTTTTATTTGCCTTTGGGGTTTTCTTCGCTCGAAAACAAGATCAAGAATGCAATCAATGCGAAGATCAAAAGAGGCAGAGTTACTTTTTCATTTAAAATTACTGAAAGATCAACACAGGCGATTGACCTTAACAAAGCGGCCGTTAAAAAATATTTGAGCTATGCTAAACAATTAAAAAAAGAATTTTCTTTGACGAGCGAGCTGTCTGTTGCGGACTTAATAAAATTGCCCGGAGTTGTTGAGGCGAAAGACACCTTAGTGACTCCCCCGCAAGTAGCTACATCGCTGGAAAAAGGTTTGGACACCGCGCTGAAAAGTTTGATAACGATGCGCGCGCGAGAAGGCAAGAGTTTGGCCAAAGATATTAATGTGATATTGCAGGGAATGTTGCGGCAGGTGAGAATTATTCAGATGCGATCAAAGGCCTTGCTGAAAAAAAATAAGAAATTGATGAACATGGATGAATTCCTTTCTTATCAAAAAGGGATCGACATTAGCGAAGAATTGACCAGGCTCAAACATTATATTGAAGAGTTCAAATTGCTTTTAAAATCAACAGTTAGCGTCGGAAAGAAGCTGGATTTTGTCGCCCAGGAAATGCAAAGAGAAACGAACACAATAGGTTCTAAGGTTCAGGATCGAATTATATCCAACGCAGTGATTACAATAAAAAGCAAAATAGAAAAGCTTCGCGAACAAGCCCAAAACATTGAATAAAAGCGGGAAAAGATTTATGAAAAAGGGGAGAATCGTTATTATATCGGGGCCTTCGGGTTCAGGCAAAACCACTTTGCAGGCCAAGCTTTTGAAAAGCAAAAGGGTAAAAGGAAAGTTGGTTGAATCGATATCAATAACGACGCGGCCCAGACGCAAAGGGGAAAAGGATGGCCGCGAGTATTTTTTTGTAAGTGATAAAATGTTTCGTTATAAAAAAAGGGCGGGGCACCTGTTAGAATCTGAACAGGTGTTTCACTGTTTTTATGGGACTCCGAGAAAATATGTTTATGATCTGTTAAAAAAGGGCACGCATGTATTATTGGGCATTGATGTTAAAGGGGCCAGAAAGGT
Source organism: Candidatus Omnitrophota bacterium (assembly GCA_023139575.1). Lineage (GTDB taxonomy): Bacteria > Omnitrophota > Gorgyraeia > Zapsychrales > JANLHA01 > JAGLNJ01. The sequence goes on from JAGLNJ010000051.1 coordinate 49,929, forward strand.
TAGGCTGCAATACCCGGAAGCCTTGATGATTTTTATTAAAACGCCTTCGTTAAAAGTACTGAAAGAACGGTTATTAAAGCGCAAAACCGAAGAACCAACAGACCTTAAGATTCGTGTGGCCATAGCGAGCCAGGAATTGAAAGCGGCCAATCGATATGATTTTGTTATTATCAATAACGATTTAAAAAAAGCGTATGCAGAGCTTGAAAATATTGTTTGTAGAGAGCTTTTCGCTAAGAGATAATTCTTTGCGCTGGCCGCAGGCAGGCTGCAAAAAAAGAACTTTGACAAAATCTGCGATATATGATATATATTCAGATTAATTATATAAGAAAATTTAAATTTATAATATTATTTGATCATCAATAAAATGGAGGTGTAGTGTAATGGGATATCCGCCGTTGGAGGATTTGTTGCCGAAGTCGAATTTTAGCGTTTATAAACTAGTGCGCATGGCTGCGATAAGGGCCTTAGAGCTGGCTGATGGAAAGCCAAAATTGATGGAAAGACCTTCGGGTGAAAAAACCCCGACAGTCGCTTTAGAAGAAATCAAGGCAGGGAGGGTTGTTTTGAAGGATGTGGCTGATCAGTTTAAGCCGGTAGAAACGCCAGAGGCGCTGGCAAAAAAAGAAAAATAATTACGTTAAGCGTTCTTTAAACCTATGGTCTTAAAAAATAAAAAAGTTGTTTTAGGCGTGACGGGAAGCATAGCCGCCTATAAAGCGCCGGACATTGTGCGGCGCTTACAGGATCAGGGGGCTGTTGTTTCTGTTATCATGACTAAAGAGGCTCAGGAATTTATAACCCCGCTCACGTTTGAAAGTTTGACGCAAACAAAAGTTGGTCTTGATATGTTTGCCCGAAAAGAAGTTTTTTCATATATTCAACATATAAGATTTGCTCAGGAAGCTGATATACTGCTTATAGCTCCGGCTACAGCGAATATAATAGGAAAGATAGCTTCTGGAATCGCTAACGATCTTTTAACATGCACAGCCTTGGCCGTGAAGGCACCGATTATGATCGCCCCCGCAATGAACGATGCGATGTTTCACAACAACATAGTTCAGGATAATTGTAAGAAATTAAAACAATATGGCGTGAAAATAATCGATCCTGTTAAGGGACTCTTGGCTTGCGGGACAGAAGGCGAGGGGCATTTAGCCGAAGTAGATATAATAGTTGAAGCCGTAGAAAAAATATTTCTTTGAAAATTTTGTGGCGAGGTAGCCAAGTGGTAAGGCGGTGGTCTGCAAAACCATTATTCACCGGTTCGAGTCCGGTCCTCGCCTTTAATAAAAGGTCAGATGTAAGAAGCCATGGGTTAGCAATAGAAAGTATTGAGATAAACTGAACACGACCCATAGACTAATGAAAGCTTTTATTGGGCAAGTGGTGGAATGGCATACACGCAGGACTTAAAATCCTGTGACCGGAAGGTCGTGTGGGTTCGACTCCCACCTTGCCCATAACATAAATGAACAGCGGGAAAAGGACGCCGGCTCAAAGAACAAACGCACTAAACATTTAGATTGGGCGCTTAGCTCAGTTTCAGCCGGAGGCTGATCCGCCTCTGGCGGAGGTTAAAGAAGCTTGCTCATATCGTGATTCAAAAAAGGTTCGTGGGCGGTTAGCTCAGTTGGTTAGAGTGTCACGTTGACATCGTGAAGGTCACAAGTTCGAGTCTTGTACCGCCCATTTTATTTCAACCAAAAAGGACATCTTAATACTTAAATGAACGGCCGCAGAAAAAAACGCAATAATTTTTTATATCCTGCAGGCCATCTTTTTAATATATGGATTACAAAACAGACATAGATAAATTAAGACATTCCTGCTCGCATGTTATGGCCCAGGCGGTAAAAAAACTGTGGCCGGAAGCGAAGGCGGCTATTGGTCCAGCCATTGAAACTGGTTTTTATTATGATTTTGAAAAGGAAGAACCATTTACCAATAAAGATTTAAAGGCCATTGAAAAAGAAATGCGCAAGATTATTTCCAAAGGGCATAGTATTACGCAGGTCTTTATGCCTCGCCAGGAAGCCATCAATTTTTTCAAAAAGACGGAGGATGATTATAAGCTTGAACTGATTGAAGGCATTTTAGATGAACAGATTTCTATATATAAAACAGGCGAAGAGTTTTTTGATTTATGTAAAGGGCCTCATGTTGAAAGCGTTTCAGAGATTAAGGTTTTTAAATTGTTGTCCGTGGCTGGCGCCTATTGGCGAGGGGATGAAAAAAACAAAATGCTGCAGCGTATTTACGGAACGTGTTTCGCCAGCGATGAGGAGCTGAAGGCCGATTTGAAAATGCGTGAGGAGGCGGAAAAGCGAGACCATAGAAAGCTTGGAACGCAGCTGGATCTGTTTCATATTTACCATGAAGATGCGGGGGCGGGTTTGGTTTTTTACCACCCTTCGGGAGCTTTGTTGCGCAAGATTATTGAGGATTACACAAAGGAAAAACATCTAAACAGCGGTTATGAAATGGTCATGACCCCGAATATCTTAAAGGGTAAGCTTTGGGATAAAAGCGGCCATTCTGATTTCTATCGAGAAAACATGTATTATTTTGATGTGGACCAGGAAGAGTATGCTGTTAAGCCCATGAATTGCCCCGGGCACATGCTTATTTATAAAGCGCATCTTCATTCTTATAGGGAATTGCCCATTCGTTTTTTTGAATTAGGAACAGTTTATCGCCAAGAAAAGGCTGGCGTGTTGCATGGCCTGCTGCGTGTGCGGGGTTTCACGCAAGACGATGCACATATTTTTTGCACACCCGAGCAATTAAAGGATGAGATTAAAAGCGGTTTGGATTTTGTGTTTTCCACGATGGAAGATTTTGGTTTTGAGTCTTGGGATATTGAAGTCAGCACAAAACCGGAAAAACATATTGGCGCTGATGAAAATTGGCAGAACGCCACAGATACCTTGGAAGGCGCTTTGAAGGAAAAAGATATAGATTATCAAATCAATGAGGGTGACGGAGCGTTTTATGGACCGAAGATTGATATTAAATTAAAGGATGCGATTGGCCGGTCCTGGCAATGTGCGACTATTCAATGTGATTTTTCTTTGCCGGAGCGGTTTGACTTAACTTATGTGAATGAAGAAGGCCAGGCTGTTCGGCCGATTATGATTCATCGGGCGGTGTTTGGGAGCGTGGAACGGTTTATTGGGACGTTGATCGAGCATTATGCGGGCGCTTTTCCTTTATGGCTTGCGCCCGTTCAGGTTGCCGTTATTCCTATAAAAGATGAGAACCAAGAATTTGCAAATCAAGTAAAAGACAATTTACAAAAGAATGGCATAAGGGTTATAATTGATGCAAGAAATGAGAGCTTGGGAAAACGCATTCGGGAAGGAGCCGTTAAAAAGATTCCTTACCTGCTTGTTATCGGAGATAAAGAGGTTGAAACACAGCAAGTAGCTGTACGTAAAAGAATCGTGGGTGATCAAGGCGGCTTGACGGTTGAAGCGTTTTTGAAACAATTGCAGCAGGAAATAGAGACAAAAACGCTTAATTAAAAAAAATTTCTTAGTGTAATTAAGCCGTGAAAAAGGTGAAAAGAAAAACTTTTTCACGCAGAAAACAGGAGGTGGTTCTTATTCAAAAAAACATTAGAATTAACGAGCGCATCAGAGTCCCAGAGGTTCGCGTTATTGGCGCCAATTCAGAGCAGTTAGGCGTCGTGGTTCTTAAAAGAGCCTTGGAATTGGCACGCGAAAACAGTCTTGATTTGGTAGAAGTAGCTCCAACCGCTAAACCGCCGGTTTGTCGTATTATGGATTTCAGTAAGTATAAATATGACCAAGAAAAAAAGGAAAGGCGGGTTAAAAAGGCCCAGAAAATTACCCATTTAAAGCAAATAAGGATTAAGCCGCATATTGATGAGAATGATTACCAGATTAAGCTTAAGCAGGCGAAGATGTTTCTTGATAAGAAGGATAAGGTGAAAGTCAACCTGTTCTTCAGGGGCCGGGAGGTCGCCTTTCGGGCTCAGGGAAAGAGGATTTTAGACCGCTTTGTTGAAGATATTTCTGACGTGGGGCAGACTGAAAAATCTGCTCAAATGGAGGGTCGGATCATGTCGCTCATCCTTACGCCTAAATCTGAGAAAAATTGAAAAACGGATAAAAAAGAATAATTGACATAAAAGCGTTTATCCTTTAACATATATGCTCTTATTTTAAATTTTAAAGTAATGGAGCAATTTTTCAAAAGCATGACGAAAACCGCGTTGAATAAACGACAAAGAAATTTTATTGATTTGTGAAGGGTAGAGATGTGAAAGAGAGGTAAAGGAAATGCCGAAATTGAAAACAAATCGGTCTGCAGCGAAACGATTTAAAATAACAAAATCCGGAAAAATCAAAAAGCGCAGTGCCGGCAGAGGACATATTTTAGGTAAAATGGCCCGTAAGCGAAAACGCAAGTTGCGCCAGAGCAGTTATCTGTCAGATGCGGATGAAAAAAGGATAAGGAGGTTGCTGCCCTATGGTGCGAATTAAATCTTCAGTTGCGCGTCGAAAAAGACATAAAAAGGTTTTAAAAGAAACGAAAGGCCAGTTTGGCCATAGAAGCAAACGCTTTTCACAGGCTAAGCGATCTCTGAAAAAAGGGATGGCCTATGCGTTCCGCGACCGCAAGGTTAAGAAGAGACTATATAAAGCTATTTGGATTGTTCGGATAAGCGCTGCTTGCCAAGAGGCAGGTATCGCCTATAGCCGTTTCATCAATGGTTTGACCAAGGCCAAAGTGGCTATAAACAGAAAAGTTTTAGCAGATCTAAGCATCAGTTCGCCAGCCACTTTCAAGCAGCTTGTCAAATTGGCTAAAGCAACCTTGACGGCTAAAATGCCGAAACAGGCTTAAAAAGACGGCATTGATAATCTTAAAATGTGGGTTCTAAAAACAGAACTCACATTTTTTTTGGCTCAGAGGAGCAGGCAGCGAAACCTAAAAAATTTCCTTGTTATAGTAATATTAATATAATACAATCATCACCATGAGAATTATTATTGTTGGGGCAGGAATTATCGGTTCAAATTTGGCAAAATTCCTTACCGATGAGAACCATGAAGTCTATATTATCGAGACTGATCCTGAAACCGCCCGAAAAGTTGATGAAAAGCTCGACGCTAAAGTCATTGTGGGTAACGGCGCGGATCCTGAGGCCCTCAAGAAAGCCGGCATCGAGCAAGCTGATTTGGTTATTGCGGTTACAACCTCAGATGAAACTAATTTAGTTGTAGGGGTTTTAGCAGAATCGTTTGGCGCCAAAAGAAGAATTGCCCGGGTGCGCAGCGTGTCCTTGTCTAATGTCCTTGATGAAGTCGGATATGCCAAATTCCATTTAGATGAACTCATCAATCCTGAAGAATTAGCTTCGCAAACAATTATTAAGACTATTGAAACACCTGGAGCCAGTGAAGTGGCTGATTTTGCCGAAGGCAAGATCCTGTTGCGCGCCTTTGATATCCCAGAGGCCTCGCATTTATGCGGACTGCGCGTTGAAGAGGTTCGTGATGAAGACTTCCCTTGGCCATTTATTATTGTTGCTATCAAACGTAATGGATCCGTTCTCATTCCCAAAGGCGATACTTTTGTTGAGGCGGAAGACCGTATTTATGTTTTATTGCCCCACCAGTCTCTCGGAGAATTTTTGACCTTTGTTAATCCTGAAAGCCGTATGCCAAAAAAAGTGGTTATCTATGGCGCCACTCATATGGGGCAACGCGTGGCAAAGGCCTTAAGCGAAAAGATAAGCGATGTGATTTTATTAGAGGAGAACCCTCTTATAGCGGAAAAAGCGGCAGGAGCGCTGGAGTCGATACGGGTGATTAACGGGACAGCGGCCGAAAAAGATATATTAGTAGAATGCGGCATCGAAGCAGCAGATGCTTTTATTGCCACAAGCGGCAACGATCATTCTAATTTGGTCAGCGCTGTTTTAGCGAAAAAGATGGGCGCTAAACGGACCGCGATTATTACGCAGCATCCGGATTATATGAGTATCGTCGATGCATTAAAAATAGATGCTCTCATCAACCCCAGGCTTTTGGCCATGCAGCAGATTTTACGATTAGTTCGAGGCAAGGGCATTCAATCCGTCACGAAGATGATGGATTGTGATGCCGAGGCGTTAGAATTTATTCCGGAACCGGGAGCCCCCATAACGAAGTCTCCGATTAAAAACATCAACTTCCCAAAAAATTCTATTGTTGGCGCTGTTTCCCGTGAGGATGGGGTTATTCTCGTTGACGGAGAAACAGAAATCAAAGCAGGAGAACGGGTAATCGTCTTTTGTCAAGAAAGCGCCGTCAAGAAGCTGCAATCATTATTTATTCATAAAAAAGCATTTTAAAAGGCCGTCTTTGTGCACAAGAAATTCGTTTTAAATATAATTTCACGTATTCTCTTAATAGTATGCTTTGTCATGTTGGCTCCATTGGGGTGGGCTTTTTTGGCAAACCCTAACAGCCGCGAAGTGTTTGTTTTTGTTGCTACGATAGCCTTTGGGATGACCGTTGCCGGGATATGCCGGGTATTCTTGAGAATTAAAAAAACAGATTATGAAAAAATGAATATTAAAGACGCCTTGGCTATTGTCGGGTTATCTTGGATTTGTTTGTCAGCTTATGGCGCTTTGCCGCTATTTTTTAGCGGGGCTGTGCCGTCCTTTACCGACGCCTTTTTTGAAGTGGTTAGCGGTTTTACAACGACTGGGGCAACGATCATAACGGATGTTGAGGCCTTGCCGCGCGGCATCCTTTTCTGGCGGAGTTTGACGCATTGGCTGGGCGGGATGGGAATCATTGTTTTATGTCTGGCTTTGTTGCCGGCTTTGGGGCATAGCGCTTTTCATCTTTATCGGGCCGAGGCCCCGGGAATCGCTGTCGAACGTGTTGAACCGCGGATTAAAGAGACCGCCAAAATTCTTTGGTCGGTGTATTTTCTGCTTTCCTTGGCGGAAACGCTGCTTCTTATGTTTGGGGGCATGACCTTTTATGAGTCCTTGTGCCATACTTTTGGGACAATGGCTACGGGAGGTTTTTCAACCAGAAACGCAAGCATCGGAGCTTTCAACGCTTATACGCAGTGGGTTATTACGGTCTTTATGTTTCTTGCCGGGGCAAATTTTATGCTGCATTATCAGGCCTTGAGGGGAAACATTAAAAGCTATCTTAAAAGTGAAGAGTTCCGCGCCTATTTAGGAATATTATTAGTGGGGACAATTTTCTTCTCCATGATTCTTTTTATGATGGGGCCAGAACCCTTTTCGTTTCGCGCAGCGGCTTTCCAGGTAACTTCCATTTTGACCACGACCGGTTATACAACAGTTGATTTTGATCTGTGGCCGCACGTCTTGCGTTTCGGTTTGATTCTGTTGATGTTTATTGGCGGGTGCGGCGGCTCAACCGGTGGCGGCATGAAAGTGGTCCGCATATTGCTGACCTTTAAAATGGCTATTAATTCTGTTGTGCAGATGGTTTTTCCTAATGCCGTTATTCCATTAAAATGTGACAACAATCCCTTGCCGAACAGGCAAGTGACAACGGTTTTGTCTTATTTTATTGTTTATATTTTGCTTTTCTTTATCGGCTCGTTTCTTTTTATTCTCTTTGAGCGGTGTGACTTAGCAACCGGATTTTCGGCAACGATCGCCGCATTGAGTAATATTGGTCCCGGCCTCGTTAAAGTCGGTGCTACCCAAAACTACGCCTGGATATCTATTCCGGGAAAGTGGTTATTAATTTTTCTTATGTTGGCGGGAAGGCTTGAATTATACGCAGTCTTGATTCTCATTTTTCCTTCGACGTGGAAAAAATAGATGCTGATAAATAGAGCGTGACGCTGTAATTTTTGATGGTATAATGGTTGCAAGCTTTTTTGAATTTTAAGGAGAAACAATGGGTTGGGATTTTAATGAGCTTCGCCAAAAAGTTCAGGAAGAAGCCAAAGGCATTCAGGATATTCAAGGCCTTGAGGCCTTCCGTATAAAATATTTAGGCCGCAAAGGCTTGATTCAGGGAATTTATGCCAGCCTGGCCACTTTGCCTAAAGAAGAAAAGCCTGCTGTAGGGAAACGAGCAAATGATTTGAGATCGCTCATTACCCGGGAAATGGAAGAAAGGAAGAAGGCCGTGGAGTCTTCATTGCAGAGCAAGAAACGAAAAGGAGATATTGATGTTTCTTTGCCGGGCGTAGGACAGGAATTTGGACGATCACATATTTTGACCCAAGTCATTGATGAAATATGCGGGACATTTGAAAACTTGGGCTTTATCGTTCACGAAAGCCCGGAGATCGAAACAGAATTTTATAATTTTACTGCGTTAAACATTCCGATCGACCATCCGTCCCGGGACGCCTTTGACACATTTTATTTGGAGCAAAAAGATTGCCAAAACCCGGATCGCAATGTGCTTTTGCGCAGCCACACATCTCCTGGACAGATTCGTATTATGGAAACAGCGAAGCCTCCACTTGCAGTGGTTGTTCCAGGGAAAGTGTACCGGCCTGATGCCGTTGATGCCAGCCATTCGTTTATGTTTCACCAGATCGAGGGGCTCCTTGTTGATAAAGACGTGAAATTTTCTCACTTAAAAGGCCTTTTGAGTGAATTCTGCCGGCGTTTTTTCAGTGAAGATATTAAGATGCGTTTTCGTCCGCACTTTTTTCCTTTTACGGAGCCTTCAGCTGAAGTAGATATTTCTTGTTATATTTGTGGTGGAAAGGGGTGTTCAGTTTGTGGACGAAAAGGGTGGCTTGAAATTTTAGGATGCGGCATGGTTCATCCAAAGGTTTTTGAAGCGGTCAATTATCCTAAAGGGAAATATACCGGGTTAGCCTTTGGCATGGGAGTAGAAAGAGTTGCCATGTTGAAATATGGCATTCATGATATCCGTATCTTTTATGAAAACGACATAAGGTTTTTGAAACAGTTTTAATAGAGGGTTGTTATGAAAATCAGTCTTAACTGGTTAAAAGACTACATAAAATTTAATATTCCTGTTGAAAAATTGGCGCATCGTTTAACGATGGCGGGTATGGAAATTGAGAAGATCCATTCTGTCGACGAGGATGTTGTTCTGGAGCTGGAAATTACGCCTAACCGTTCGGATTGTCTAAATGTTATCGGGATCGCCCGAGAGGTTTCGGCCGTTTTAAATAAGACGTTGATTATCCCGAAAGTCCGCAAAAGAAGGCTTCCTTCTGCCAAAGCGGATGTCGCTATTCTTGACCGCGAAGGGTGTTTGAGATACATTGGCGCTTTGATCAAAAATGTATCCGTGGGAAAGGCTCCTGATAGCATGGCCAAACGCCTTTCAGCTATAGGCCTTCGCCCCATTAACAATATCGTTGATATAACTAATTTTTGCCTTATGGAAACAGGGCAGCCTATGCATGCCTTTGATTATGACAAACTTATTGGCGGTAAAATCGTCGTTCGTCGTGCCAGGCAGGGCGAGAAGATTGTCACGATCGATGGCGTGGAAAGAGTCTTGGACACGTCAATATTGGTTATTGCCGACACTAAAAGACCTGTAGCTGTTGCCGGTGTTATGGGCGGGCAGGATACGGAAGTAACCGAAAAGACAAAAAATATTCTGTTGGAAAGCGCCTGTTTTGATCCGGTTTTGGTGAGAAGAGGCGCGCGTAAATTAGGCCTTTCCACAGATTCGTCATATCGTTTTGAACGGGGTGTTAATATTCAGATGGTGGAAGGGGCCGCACATCGCGCGATAGCTTTGATCCGCGAGTTTTCGCAAGGCGAAACAACGCATTGGACGGATCTCTTTTTAACAAAGAGAAAAATTTCTAAATCCGAAATTAGTATAAAAATTCAACAGGTTAATGATCTGTTGGGCTCACAATTGACATATTCACGTTGCAAGACGATCCTGAAAAGACTTGAATTTTACGTCAAAGGAGAAAATCGTGACACCTTGCATGTGCAAGCCCCTGATTTCCGAGGAGATATTGAAAGGGAGGTAGACGTTATTGAAGAGATTGGCCGAGTGATCGGCTACGACAATCTCCCGATGAGTTTACCGCAAATTACGGTGACGCATTTAAATCCCCGAAATAATCGGCAGCTGAAAAAAGAAATGCGTGACATTCTGAATGCGCAGGGGTTTAATGAAATTATTACCTATACACTGATCAACAGTCAGTCTTTAGAAAAAACAAAGCAGGCCGCCCTTAAAAGAATTAGAGTTAAAAACCCTCTCACTCAAGATCAGGAAATCATGCGCCCGGATCTTCTCCCAAGTTTTTTAGACATTGCGCTTTCCAACATTAATCGCGGCCAAAAAAACATGCGGCTATATGAACTCGGAAAAAAATATCTCCCCGAGGGAGAAAAAGAATTTTTGGCGATGATCGTCACGGGTCTTAAAGCTTCTGACTGGCGGAATTTTTCCAAAGGAAAAATGGATTTTTTTGATATCAAAGGGCCGGCTTCTGTTTTGATGGAACGGCTGCGCGTAAAAAAGGCTTCTTTTGAAGATGCGGCAGAATCTCCGATTTATGAGCCGGGACGCGCCGCAGTGATTAAGGCAGGGCAAACGGTTTTGGGAGACGCGGGGCAGATCAAAAAAGAAATTTTAAAAAAATGGGATATAAAATTTGAAGACATATACTTTCTTCAATTAAGCCTCACTGAGCTGGCAAAGGAAAGACAGCTGACGGCGGGCTTTGAACCGATTTCCGAATATCCTGCTATTACCCGGGATGTCAGTTTGGCTGTTAAAGAAGACGTTTCTTTTGCTCAAATTGAAAAAACAGCTTTTCAATTAGGCGCAAAATTTTTGAAAGAAATAAACTTTATGGAAGTATATCGCGGGGAAAAAATACCCCAAGGATATAAGGGGCTGAGTTTCTCGCTCCGCTACCAATCTTCTAGACGCACTTTGACAGAAGAAGAGATCGGTGAGGTTCACGCAACTATTTGTCAAAGTTATATCGACCAGACGCGGGCGATTATCCGTTAATTTTTTCTTTAAGGATATGGCAGATTGAAATACAAAACAATAGTGCTATAATATATCCATCCCTGCTGTGTTCGTTAGTGGCTGACTAAATGAACCAATAATGGTATGAAGGGAGCCTGACTTCTAGATGTCCCAGGACATCTTAGAGGGGTACCCACCTATAACACAGGTTCACTCCTATACTAAGGCCCGACGGCAATAGCGGGGATTTCTTTTCTAGTCTGCCTTTATGAACGAGAATGAAAAAGGCATCTCAAAATAACTCCGAAGACCTCTTTACGGTGAAACGGCAAAAAGAATTGCTGGCCACTTCCCCCCTTAGCGCGCGCATGCGTCCAGGCACATTAAAAGAATATGCGGGGCAAAAACACATCTTGGGTGAAGGCAAATTATTAAACCGCGCCATAGCCGCTGATCGGATCAGCTCGTTGATTTTGTATGGGCCTCCGGGCTGCGGCAAGACGACTTTAGCGCATTGTATTAGCAGCCAGTCTCAGGCTGTTTTCGAGAAGGTCAATGCGGTTTCCTCAAATGTTGAGGAGCTGCGTAAAGTTCTTCTTTCCGGACGGCACAGACGCATGAATTCCGGGAACAAAACGATTCTCTTTATTGACGAGATCCATCGTTTTAATAAGGCACAACAGGATGTCCTTATGCCCGATTTGGAAGACGGTAGCGTGGTCTTGATTGGGGCCACGGTTTTTAATCCGTTTTTTTCTCTGGTTAGCCCTCTTTTATCCCGATCCTTGGTTTTTGAGCTGCAAGCTTTGCAGACGGAGGATATTTTATCTTTATTAAAAAGGGCGTTGAAGGATAAAGAACGGGGTTTAGGCATGCTCAAAATTAAGGCCAGCCCTAAAGCCCTAAACTTCCTTGCTGACATCTGCGATGGCGACGCAAGAAAGGCGCTAAACGCTCTTGAGATAGGATGCCTGACAACGACAAAGAATAAGCAGGGCGTCATCAATTTTTCCCTGAAAGTGGCACAGGAATCAATTCAGAAAAAACAGGTCAATTATGATCAGGCTGGTGATGCTCATTATGACACCGCATCGGCTTTCATAAAATCCATGCGGGGTTCTGATCCGGATGCGGCCTTATATTGGATGGCAAAAATGATTTATGCAGGGGAAGACCACCGGTTTATAGCGCGAAGGATTTGTATTTGCGCGGCTGAAGACGTCGGCAATGCGGACCCCAGAGCAATAACAGTGGCTAATGCTGCCTATCAGATTACGGAATTTATCGGCATGCCGGAAGCTCGCATTCCTTTGGCCCAGGCGGCTGTTTATGTGGCTTGCGCTCCTAAGTCAAACGCTGTTTATTTAGGAATTGATAAGGCCTTATCTGATGTAAAAAATAAGAGGATTCAGGAGGTCCCTACATATTTAAAAGACGCTTCATATTCTGGGGCAAAGAAGATGGGGCATGGCCAGGGCTATCGTTATTCCCATGATTATAAAGATCATTATGTTGCTCAGGATTATACCCCTAAGGGCGTTGACTATTATCATCCCACGGATTTGGGATTTGAAAAAGAAATGAAGCAGCGGTTGGCAAAAATAAGGCAAAATTCGACAAAAGAGAAGAAAAACCCTCAAAATTTTGGAAAAGCGCAAAAATATTAAAAATTAGTAGGTTTATATATATTAATATATAATCAAAAAGAATAAAGTTGTAGATTTATATAAAAAGTGATAATATATTAAAAATGTCAACAGGGGAAAAACTGGTTCAGAGAGCCTTTTTAAATTTATCCAAATATTTAAAGAAAATTTCTTGTGAAAATAGAAGAAAAACACGGTATCCGAGAAAGAATATTAACACTTTTAAGAAAACAAAAGGAGGCTGACAAGCTTCAAAAGAGCCTGATTATTTTAAAAAAATTATTTGCGTTAGAAGCGTTTGATAATGCAAAAACAGTTCTTTTTTATGCGTCTTTTGATGGAGAAGTTGAAACTTTTGAAATGATGGCGCAAGCCAAAAAAATGAAGAAAAGCGTAGCACTACCGATTATTTTAATGCGAGAAGAAAAAATAATACCTGTTTTAATCGATAATTTTGTGGAAGAAATTGAGATTGGCCCTTACGGTATTCAGCAACCACGATATGATCATGATAAAATGTTAAATATCCAGGGCATAGACGCTGTTATTATTCCTGGAGTTGCTTATGATAAAAAAAAATATCGGTTAGGCCGAGGGAAAGGTTTTTACGATCGTTTTTTAAATGACCTCTCTAAAGAGACGCCAACTATCGGTTTGGCGTTTGATTTTCAGGTCATTGATGATATCCCGCATGAAGAACACGATGTTCCTGTAGACTACGTTATTACTAATTAGCTTCCTTCTTTTTTAGACTAGATTTTCCTTAATTGCCTGTTTTTTGAACAGTAAAGGGCTAATACTTAAAAAGAGACGGCTGTCTCGATAACATAAAATAAAGAGGAGTTGTACAAATGAAGGAAATTGCCGCTTTAACTATGGACCAAAGCTTAATCATTGGGATTATTGCTGGTTTTTGTATTTTTGTAGGGTGGATGTTGCGATCTTATTTTGCCGGAAAGAAATTGCGTGAAGCTGAACAGCGCGCTAAGGAGTTAACAGAATTTGCCAATCGTGAAGCGGACAGCCGTAAGAAAGAAACCGAGCTGGCAGCCAAGGATCTCATGTTGAAGATTCACCAAGATTTTGACAAGGAAACTAAAGGCAGGCGTGAGGAACTGGCAGCGACAGAGAAGCGTATTTTGCAAAAGGAAGAAAATCTTGATAAAAGAGTCGATTTGCTGGAGAAAAAAGAAAAAGACATTAATAATCGGCTGATGGTTTTAAGAAAAGAAGAAGATGGTTTCAAATTAAAAAATGAAGAACTTACCAAGCTTATTGCTGAAGAAAAAAAGAGACTGCAGCATATTTCGTCTATGTCGTCGGATGAGGCCAAGGCGTTGTTGTTGAAAAGGGTAGATGAAGAATTGGTAGAGGAAAAGGCGACGCGGATCAGAAGAAACGAAGAAGATATTAAAGAGGCTTCTGATAAGACGGCCAAACAAATTGTCAGCACTGCTATCCAAAGATGCGCCTCTGATCATACGGCTGAAACTACCTTGAGCGTTGTGGCCTTGCCGAGTGATGAGATGAAAGGACGAATTATCGGACGGGAAGGACGCAATATCCGCGCTTTGGAAATGGCTACGGGAGTTGATATTATTATTGATGATACTCCTGAAGCGGTTACGATTTCAGGGTTTGATATGGTTAGAAGAGAAATCGCGCGTATTGCTTTGCAAAATTTGATTGCGGATGGACGGATTCACCCGGGGCGAATTGAAGAGGTTGTTGAGAAGGCAAAACAAGAAATTGAAAGCCGTATAAAAGAAGAAGGGGAAAAGGCTGCGTTTGACTTAGGGATACACGGCATGCATCCTGAGCTTTTAAAACTCGTCGGAAGGCTGAAATACCGCACCAGTTTTGGTCAGAACGCCCTAATTCACACCAAAGAAGTTGCGAGTCTTATGAAGATTATGGCAACGCAAATGGGCTTGGACCCCAAGATTGCTGTCCGTGCCGGGCTTTTGCATGACATCGGGAAAGTGGTCAGCCAGGAGATGGGAGAGGGTACGCATGCTTTAGTTGGCGCTAATTTATCTCGGAAGTTTGGTGAAGGCGAAACTGCCGTAAACGCGATTGCTTCTCATCATGACGAGGTTGATTGCGAAACAGAATACGGGGTTCTTTTATGTGCGGCTGATGCCATCAGCGCTTCTCGCCCTGGAGCCAGAGCCGAAACGCTTGAGACATATGTCAAGAGACTTGAAAGTTTAGAGAAGATCGCGAATGCTTTTAAAGGCGTAGACAAATCTTATGCTTTGCAGGCAGGTAGAGAGATCCGTATTGTGGTCAGCCCTGATAAAATCAATGACGACGAAGCTATTGTTATGGCGAGGGATATTCGTAAGCGCATCGAACAGGAATTGGAATATCCGGGGCAAATAAAAGTTATTGTTGTTCGGGAAACCCGCGCGGTTGAATTCGCAAAATAAAATTGTTAGCTGAAAGACAGGCTTCAGGAAACAAACCTCATGAACATTCTGTGTATAGGTGATGTTGTTGGAAAGGCTGGAAGAAAGGCGTTAACAGAGCTTCTTCCTCAACTGCAAGAGGAGTATGCCTTAGACGCTATTATTGCTAATGCTGAGAATTCTGCGGGCGGTTCCGGCATAACGCCGCGTATAGCGAATCAATTTTTCCGTTTAGGCTGTACGGTTATAACTCTGGGCGACCATGTTTGGGATCGGCAGGAGCTGGTTGAATATTTGAAGGAACGGAAAGCTATTCTGCGTCCAGCCAATTACCCTTCCGGCACGCCGGGAAAGGGATGGTGTGTCGTGGAAACAGCGAATGGGTCGAAAATCGGCGTTATCAACCTCTTGGGGCGGGTTTTCATGCGTTACAATGTCAACTGCCCCTTTAAGACAGCGGAAGATGTCATCAAGGAAATAAAAAAGGTAACCAACATTATTGTTGTTGATATGCACGCGGAGACAACCAGTGAAAAAGTTGCTATGGGATGGTTTCTCGACGGTAAAGCGTCAGCGATTTTTGGAACGCATACCCATATTCAAACGGCTGATGAAAAGGTTTTACCTAAAGGGACGGCGTATATTACAGACGTTGGCATGACCGGGCCTTATGACTCGGTTATTGGCCAGAACAAGGAAAAAATCATCAAAAGATTTTTAACAAGCATGCCAACACGTTTTGAAGTGGCTAAAGAGAATCCCGTGGTTCATGGGGTCGTTGTTGAAATAGATGATATTACCGGGTTAGCTAAAAAAATTAGCCGTGTACAAAGGAGTTTACTATGAACGCTTGGGAAGGATTAAACCGAAGGCGTTTCCCGCGGGTTAACTATCCCTGTCTTGTTAAGGTAAAACAGAAAGAAGACTCCCCGGGAATATATTTAACTCATACGGAAAATATCGGCGTTGGCGGTGTCGGTATTATTTTAAAAAAGCACATAAAGCTTTATGCCCCCGTTGAAGTTGAAATTGACCTTTTAGATTTGGATAATCCTGTGAAGTGCCACGGCAAGGTGGTTTGGTCTGTCCTCCGGAAAAATGGAGCCTTGAAGAAGGTGGCGTTTTACGATTTAGGCGTTGAGTTTATCAACCTGCCTTCGCAAGATCTAAGCCGGATAGAAGGCATAGTCAAGCGTCTCGCTAGGCACGATTATCGGGTGCCTTATGTGTGATGATTATTTAAAAGGCAGGAAGTTCTCCCTTTTACGATAACTCTATAAAATTTATATGAATAGATGGTGAAAAAATGATTAAAGTGCGATTTGCTCCCAGCCCCACAGGGTATTTGCATGTCGGCGGTGCGCGTACGGCCCTTTTTAACTGGATGTATGCGAAGGCTCAGGGAGGAAAATTTGTTTTAAGGATAGAAAACACGGATCTGGAACGTTCCAAACCGGAATATGTTGATAGCATTCTGGAAAGCATGAAATGGTTGGGGTTGACCTGGGATGAGCTGTACCGACAAAGTGACCGCTTTGATATCTATCGTGAACATGCAGAAAAATTGTTAGCGGAAGGCAAGGCCTATAAAGAAGGTGACGCCGTCATTTTGAATATGCCGAAGGAAGAGATCAAGATTTATGATCTGATCCGCGGCGAGATTGTTTTTGATTCGGACGCTCTTAAGGATCAGGTTTTGATGAAATCTGATGGCTCCCCAACGTACAGTTTTGCTTGCGTTGTTGACGATGCTCTGATGGAGATATCACATGTTATTCGTGGAGAAGACCACATTCCAAACACGCCGAAACAGATTGTTATTTATCAGTCTCTGGGATTTGCGATTCCAAAATACGCCCATTTGCCTTTAATCATGGACGCCGAAGGCGGCCGGATGTCGAAAAGGACCGGCGCTGTGGCCGTTAATGAATATGAGTCGATGGGGATTTTATCAGAGGCCCTGGTTAATTATCTGATGCTTTTGGGCTGGTCCCCGGGAAACAATCAAGAGATCATCAGCTTAAAAAAAGCGGTTACGAAATTTTCTATAAAAAAGATCAATAAGGCTGCGGCAGCTTTTTCTTTGGAAAAACTCAAGTGGATGAATGGTCAATATATTAAGCAGATGGATACCGCCCCCTTAGCCGAGCAGGTAGCTGCCTTTTTAAAAGCACAGGATCTAGACGGCAAAGAATGTGACCAGAACAAAATCAAAGAGATTGTTGGCTTATATAAAAGCCGCATGACTACGTTTGTTGAATTCTGCGAGAGAACAAAATATTTTTTTCGGGATGAAATAGAGATCGTCCCATCAATGAGAGATAAATTTTTATCAAAGGGCCAAGAACAGGCTTTTCATATATTGCAAGAACGATTAGGAAGATTAGACGAATATAACATGGAAACGGCAGAGAAAGCCTTTCGTGATGTCGTGCAGGAATTAGAGATGAAAGCCTCTGACTTGGTGCATCCGGTCAGGGTCGCTTTGACGGGACAGGATGTTGGGCCGGGCTTGTTTGAGACGATGGCTGTGTTAGGAAAAGAGAAAACCGTCGCCAGATTACGGAATGCTGTACAAAATTAAAGGGGCCGTCATGAGGCAAAAAAAGAGATTAATCCTTGGGATAGTGCTTGTTTGTTTATGCTTGACCTTTGTCGGTTGTGAGTCAACGATGCATCAGATTCAGGAATTTGATGAGTGGTGGAAAGAAAATTTGTGGTAAAAAACGCTTTTTGATTAATTGGTTTTTTAATATATTGCCCTGTCGTTCAATTGGTAGGACACATGACTCTGGCTCATGCGATCTTGGTTCGAGCCCAGGCGGGGCAGTAAAATTTGATTATTTATTTTGAAAGCAAGATTTTAGATAATGTGGGCTGGCAAATAAAACATGTGGCATATATATATTCTGGAATCTAATGACGGACGGATGTATACGGGAATCACCTCCGACATTGAAAGACGTTTCAAGGAACATCAACAGGGTAAAGGCGCTCGCTTTACAAAGGCCTTTGGCGCAAAAAAAATGCTTTATTATGAAGATTGTGAGACAAAAAATGAGGCGCTAAAACGTGAGGCGGAAATTAAAAAATTAACAAAAAGCCAAAAACTTTCGCTGATTAAAAACAAAAAAATTAAAATATGAATCAAAAGCCAGGCAATAATAGTGAAGAGAGCAAACCATTTCGGTCGCTGGACTTTGTCCGTGAAATCGTTGCGCAGGATTTAAAAGCCAACAAGCACGACGGCAAGGTTGTAACGCGGTTTCCTCCCGAGCCAAACGGCTATTTGCATATCGGCCATGCCAAATCGATTTGTTTGAATTTCGGTATTGCCTTGGAAAATCAAGGGACGTGCCACTTGCGTTTTGATGACACCAACCCCGCTAAAGAAGATGAAGAATATGTAGATGCTATTAAAGAAGACGTGAGCTGGCTGGGATTTGATTGGGGTGAACACCTTTATTTTGCTTCAGATTATTTTGAAAAAATTTATGCCTACGCGGTTGAGCTGATCAAGCAAGGCCAGGCGTATGTGGATAGTTTGAGCGCCGAGGAGATACGGAAAAACAGAGGGACATTAACGGAGCCGGGAAAAAACAGCCCTTATCGTGATCGACCAGTTGAAGAAAATCAGGATCTTTTTGAGCGAATGCGGAAAGGCGAATTCGAGGAAGGAACGCATGTCTTACGGGCTAAGATCGATATGGCTTCGGGAAATATGAACATGCGCGACCCTACGCTCTATCGCATCCGTAAAGCGTCACATCATCGCACCGGTGATAAATGGTGCATTTATCCGATGTATGATTTTACACATTGTCTTTCCGACTCGATTGAGGGTATTACGCATTCTATCTGCACGTTAGAGTTTGAGAACCATCGGCCTTTATATGATTGGGTTTTGGATGAATTAAAAACGCCTTGCCATCCGCAACAGATAGAATTCGCCCGGCTGAATTTGAATTATTCCATCATGAGCAAACGAAAGCTTTTAGAATTAGTCAAAGGCGAACATGTTAATGGCTGGGATGATCCGCGCATGCCGACCATATGCGGGTTGCGTCGTCGAGGATATACTCCGGAGGCTATCCGGGAATTCTGTAAACGCATCGGCGTAGCTAAAGTGGACGGGGTTATTGATATCGCGCTTTTGGAGCATTGTTTACGTGAAGATCTTAATAAGAGGGCCCCACGGGTCATGGCCGTGCTCAAACCGTTGAAAGTTGTTATTACAAATTATCCTCAAGGTCAAGAGGAAGATCTGGATGCCGTGAACAACCCTGAGGACCCGGACGCCGGAACGCGGAAGGTCCCGTTTTCGCGCGAACTATATATAGAGCAGGATGATTTTATGGAAGATCCGCCGAAGAAATTTTACAGATTGTCTCCGGAAAAGGAGGTTCGCCTGCGTTATGCCTATTTTATAACGTGTGAAAAAGTTATTAAAGATGAACAAACCGGTGAAATCAAGGAGTTGCACTGCACCTATGATCCGGCTACAAAAGGGGGTAATTCCCCCGACGGGCGTAAAGTTAAGGCCACGATACATTGGGTGTCTGCCCGGCACGCATTGCCGGCAGAAGTGCGTTTGTATGACCGCTTGTTTAATAATGAAAACCCTTCCGGGGAAAAGGATATAAATTTTAAAAATTTTTTTAATCCCTGCTCTCTGGAAGTTTTAAATGACTGCTGGCTGGAGCCAAGCTTAAAAGGGCTGCGGCCGGGAGATCCGAGGCAGTTTGAACGCCTGGGTTATTTTTCTTTGGATAAGGATGCGACTGAACAAAAAACCATCTTAAATCGCACTGTTTCTTTAAGGGATTCGTGGGCCAAGATTTCCAAAGCACATAAAAAATAATAATGCCATTGAGTTCTTTGAATTAAAAAGATTTTAACATATGAGGAAAGTATAAAACTTTCCAAACTGCTGAAAACTCCTTTCCTGAGAACGCAAGAAGTTATGACGATCGAAGGGAGGAGCTTTCTTGTAACTAATAAAAAATGATTAGGAGACGGCATGGCAAATAAAATTCTTTTTATCGACGACTCTGATGAGACCCTGGAGTTGGTGCAAACGATATTAGAAGATAACGGTTACAAGGTCGTCACAGCCCGTAACGGTATTGAGGGATTAGAAAAAGCCAAAGAGGAAAAACCTGTTGTTATCATTGTTGATGTTTTGATGCCGCAGATGAATGGATTTGAATTTTTTAAAGAAGCCATCAAAGATGAAGATTTGTCGCAAATCCCAATAATCATTTTAACAGCGAGAGCTAAAATGGAAGACTCTTTTATGGCGATCGGGGCGCACAACTTTTTAGCTAAACCCCTTGATGCCACAGAACTTCTTTCAGCAGTTGAAAAGGCCGTTAATAGAGGGATGGCGCATGATACGGGCATCCCGGAAGAGCAGGAATTTTTGTCGGCCGAAAAGCGTCCTCAGCAAAAGAAAGCTCCTGAGAAAGAAAAAAAGGGCCTTTATCATGATACGTCTATTGTTGACGATAACTTAGAAGCGACGGCAGGAAAAAAGAAGGCAGTCGTTTTTGGCCAGAGCCAGCAAACCCTTGATGAGATTAAAACCGTTTTGGAAAAAGAAGATTGTATTGTGACTATTATTCGTGAAGAATATGCTATTTTTTCCAGCGTCGAAAAATATCGGCCAGATTTAATTTTGCTGCAAATCAACAGTGAAACACAGGTTCCTTTTGATGAAATTGTCATCAATTTAAGCGCTTTGATTGAAAAGAAGGTGAAAGATGTTAATTTGGATGACTATGATGTCGACAACTTCTCAATGGGTAAAGTATTTATTCTTCTTTATTCTTCAGATGAACAAGCCAGCGGGGTTGTATCAGAAAAGGAAAGAATGGGGGATGTGTCCACAATACTTGAGCGATGCGGCGATAATGACAGTATTAAGAATTTAGGAATTTTTTCATCATTGACCTTCGGGCGGAAATTAAAAGAAATTTTCGAATAATTGTAAATGGTCGATTCTGTGAGGCAGCCTTTTTAACGAGGCTGCTTTTTTATTGTCTTAATTTTATTTTGGCGAGGCCATTTTATCTTCGAGTTTTTTCAGATACTCACTATCGACGGGGGAATCGAGGGCCTTTGCTTTAAAAGCATCATCCAGAGCTTGTTGCGGATTATTTAAAATATTGTGGACAAAAGAACGCAAATAATAGCCGTTCGCATTGTGAGGGTCTTTCTCTAGTATTGTATTGTAATCCTTAAGAGCCAAATCATGTTTTTCTAATGATGTGTATAGCTCTGCCCTTAAAAACAGCCCCATTGTGTTATGCGGGGCAAGTTCGATAGCCCTCGTGTAATCCTTGATCGATTCATTAAAATTTTTCATTTCACGATATAAGCTGCCACGATTGATGTAGCCTTGAAAGGCCATAGGGGACAAAGTGATCGCTTTTGTAATATCGCGAAGAGCTGCCTCAAACTCATTTAATTTTTTAAAGGCAAAACCTCTGTTTAAATAGGCCTCCGCATAGGCTGGATCGAGAGTGATAGCTATAGTAAAATCTTGAACGGCTTTATCGTACTCTCCTTTGATGTAACCAAGCAGCGACCCGCGATAGTTATAAGCTTCCGGATCAGTATTATCAATAGAAATTGATTTATTATAATCAGCCAAAGCCAAGTCATAATTCTCTTTGCTTCTGTCATAGATCAGGCCGCGGCCTAAGAGGGCATTGCCAAGGCGGGGGTTGAGTTCAATGGCCTTGTTGTAATCCGCGAGAGCCTTATCTGCGTCATGATTGACATGAAAATAAATAAAGCCGCGATTACTATAGGCTTTGGCGTGATTGGGGTCAAGAGTAATTGTTTTGTTGAAAAAATCCATACCAAGATCATATTTTCCCAACATGGTTGCGGCAAAGCCTACATTATAAAAGGCTTCTTTGTTTTTCGGATTAAGCTCAATGGCCTTGTAAAAGAGCGTAAGAGCTTCTTCGTAGTTGCCCTCACTGGACAGCATTGCGCCTTTATTGTTAAAAGCGATAGTGCTGTCCGGATATTTTTTCATAACGGCGTCCCACAGAACATCATTGTTTTGCCATGTTTTGGATTGATTGAAAGTTAAAAGTGAAAGTGCGGATATTAAAATTGCTAGAGCAGCAATGCTTAAATATTTTTGAAAAACAGATGGTTTGAGTTTAATGAAAAGACGGTCCAAAGATAGCCCTAAAAAAATACAAAAGCCCAGACAGGGTAGATACATAAATCTATCGGCGACAATGCTGGTATCGAGACGGTCAAATCTCCATAGAAAGAAAATTGAGCCGCCGTAATAAAACCAGGCAAATAACCACCACCGGTTTTTTCTCAAGACAAAGAGACTCAACAAAAAAAGCGCCATAATAAGCATGGCTCGCAAATAAACAGGATTTGCCGGGCTAATCGGCTCCGGAAGTATATATAAAGGAGAAAGGGGATAGGGAAACAGGAATTTCTGAATATAGAAAGACGCCGACCATATCCAGATAATAGAGCCCTCCGCCCAGTTTACTTGTGCTGCGCGGGAGTTTAAAGAATAAGTGATCCAGGCGATGCTTTCGATAACAATAAAGAAAGGGATTTTGTCGATGATATTTTGCCAGCACCATTTTTTGCTGTCGAGATAATTCAAGAGGAACAATATCCAGGGAAGGCTTAAGGCCATGGGTTTGGCCAAGACACTTAATAGTCCGCACAGCAGGCTGATGATATAAAGTTTCCTCTTCTTTGTCTGCAGGAATGACCAATAAGTTAGAAGAGACAGCATATAAAAGAACGCGTATAAAAGATCTTTTCGTTCTGTGATCCAGGCAACCGATTCTACATGGATGGGATGAATGCCGAAGATTACAGCGGTAAAAAAAGCGCCCCTTTTTGATAGGCCGAGTTTTTGGCAAAAGAAAAAGATGAGGGTTGTTACAAGAATGTGCAACAGCAGGTTGTTAAGGTGAAAGAAAAAGGGGTTGAGTCCAAATATTTGGCGTTCCAGATTAAAGGAAAGAATAGTTAAAGGAATATAAGTGTTTAAAATATTACTTCTAAATATTTCAACGGTGTTTTCTAAAGACAATTGAGCGGTTTGCGGGTTTTCCTGAATATGGTATTTGTCATCCCAATTGAGAAAAGAGGCTTTTAAAACAGGAGAAAAAGCCCCCAGGATGATGATGGTGGTGAGCGTTAAATAAAAAAAGTTCATTTTGTTGGCGAGTTTATTTATCATGCGGATTTACTGGTGTCGATGATCGTTTGAGCTTAGGTTCATTATAGTAAAAAAATTGTAACATGCTATCATTTGGTTGCAAAACTTTTGATGGATCTGGGGGCGGCAGAGGGATGTCTCTATGGCGTATGATGAATGAATGGGGCGTTCCAACTGTTGAAATTTTGTCATTGGCCTGTCAATATTTGAAAAATTAGCGGATAAAGAAAAACATGTTCCCGACCTCGTTGTGGCGGGAGGGGGGTACGTTGGAAGATCACATATTTAAAGGTTTGGCTTTATGCGCTCCGTTTGCTAAAGCTTTATTTGTAGTGATAGGGAAGCGGCCCTTTTTATTTTATTGACCTTTTATTGATTATGGTTTACTATTTTTTTAATCTGGGATAAAAAAGTTTGAATTCAACAAAAGGGCCACTGAATAGACGCTGGCCTTGTATATGCTATATGAGGGCTTCGGCTTAAAGCGCTTATACCACAATAGGATAAAACATTAGGAAAGTTGATCTTATGAAGCAATATAACTTAATAATTCTGGCGGGCGGGAAAAAAGGACCATTATATGATGAATATGGTTGTTTAAATAAAGCCCTTTTGCCCATTCATGGTAAACCAATGCTTGATTGGGTTATTGAGGCGTTTCACAATAGTCCTTATATTGATAACATTGTTGTTGTGGGCGGAGACGATTTAGATAGGCTTTCTTCTATGAGGTATGTTAGAAAAAGACTGCCTTTAGGAGTCAATGTTGTGCAAAATCTCATTCATGGTGTGACCTATGTTAAAACAAGTATATATGGCACTTCGGATAAACATAATGGGTATTTAATTTCTTTTTGTGATGCCGTTTTTTTAAGCACAGAGATAATTAATGATACTATTAAAAATATCGTTGAGAGCAGGGCTGATATGGTTTTCCATTATGTAGAAAAAGAAAGTTTTAACAGAGTTGGATTGACGGCAAAGAGGACATATCTCCCCGTAGGGGGTAAGAATTACACAGGAACGAGCATTTACTATATGAAAAAATTCCGTTTGATCTCTAATTTATTAGGAGAGTTAATGAAAATGCGCGAGAATCGTAAAAACCCTAGGGCGATTTTGCAAAGTCTGGGTTGTGAAAATAAAGATTTATCAGGGGTTGAACAGGTTTTGTCTAAGAAAGTATCCGCCAAAGTGAAGATTTTTGAATCCCCATATCCTGAACTGGGGATGGATGTTGATAAACCCTCTGACTATGAACTAGCCAAAAAAAGATTGCCTAGCCCATGGAAGCATTCTTATAAAAAAGCCATGATTATTTATAATCCCAAGGCAGGGCAAGGCATGTCGTTGTCGCCTATTTTACAAGACCTGCTTGGCATTAAGCGTCGAAAGTTTGAAATTTATCAATCCAGGGAAGACTACCTTAAGAAAATTTGCGAGTATTTTCGCAAATATGACATTAAGGCAGAGGTGTCTGCTACAGAATACGCCGGGCATGCGACGCAAATATCTAGAGACTGCAAAAAAAAAGGTTATGATCTGGTTGTGGCCGTGGGAGGAGATGGAACGATTAACGAGGTCATTAACGGGTTGGCTGGGTCAGATGTCACTCTGGGGGTTGTGCCTATGGGGACTGCTAATGTGTTTGGCCTGGAAATGAAACTGCCTGTTGAGATTGATGCGGCGTGTCAGGTGATTGCTTCGGGCCATACGAAGCGAATTGATTTAGGTCAAGCTAATGAGCGATACTTTGCTTGTATGGCAGGGATAGGGTTTGATGCCCATGTTTTAAAAAAGGCCGACACGAAACTGAAAAAAATTTATGGGGCTTTGGCGTATGCCATTGTGGGTATTGCAGAATTGTTTACCTATAGATTTCGACAAATTGTGATTAAGATCGATGATCAGCCCATCCGCCGGAAGGGATATTTTGTGGTGGTGGGCAACGGGAAATATTATGCGGGTGATATGATGTTTGCTTCAAAAGCAGACCTTACGGACGGCTACCTCGATGTGTGTATTTTTAAACATAATAATTTAATAAGCGTTTTTAATTATTTATTTGGTTTTGATCGTAGAAATATTGATAAACATTTAAGCATGGAATATTTTCAGTGTAAAAAAATCACTATTTTTAAGAAAGGAAAACATTCCGTTCATGTAGATGCGGAATATCTAAGCGAAACGCCTGTGGAAATTAAAGTATGTCCGCAAGCGTTAAAAGTCGCTGTTTAAAACCCGCCGGCTGTTTGTTTTTTGAAAGGAATAGTCATTTAAAAGTAAGAACCGGTTTTTTTCTATCCCTCGAACCTGTATTCCGATTTTATTGCCATTTATAGTTATTAAATTATAACTATTTGCTTCTCCTCGCCGCCTTCTTGAAACAGCAGTTCCTGCTTGTATAACAAGGATTGCATCATGAGTTTGGTAGTGTTCTTGGGTGTTACCACAATATGATTTATGGAGATGCCCGGATAAGATTAAATCAAGCCCGCACTGGTCAACTGCGCGGATGAAATGAGAGTAGTTTTCAATAGATTTTTTGATTTTTGAACCCGGAGAGGGTAATATGTTGTGGTGCATGGCAAGGATTTTGAACAATTTGTTGTCAATGCTGGATAATTTATTTTTGATGATTTCAATTTGTGTTTTTGACAGGTGCCCGCTTTTCCATTTATGAGAGGCGGTGCTATCCACGCCGAGTACAGCGATTTCGCTATTTTTGAAGCAGGGGTATAAATCAGGATGAATGTGTTTTTTGAAACGCCTTAACGGGTTAAAGATTCTGTAAAATAAATTAAAGAAAGCAACGTCGTGATTTCCGGGGATAACAATTTTTGCGTAAGGGATCTTATTCAAAAATTCGGAAGCCGCTTTGAATTGCTTTTTTCGGGCTCTCTGGGTAAAATCTCCGCTCACAATGACTAGGTCTGGTTTATATTGATTGATTTCTTTAAGTAATGTTTGGACGAATGTTAAGTTTTCTGTTCCAAAGTGTAAGTCGGATATGTGGATGATAGTTTTTGCCATGAGAAAAAAAGGTGAAATTTTATACATTAAATGAATAACACATTATAAGTTTACATAAAAAATGATAAAACGAAAGAACTTTTGTTTCGTCCAAATTGTCACAATGCTATTAATATCAGCTTTTCGTATTATGCCTGACAGGGCTTTTGCAGCCGAAGAAAAAAACGAAAAAAGGCATTTTATTTTTCTTGTTCATGGTATAGGAGGCAATAAAACACATTTTGGTTTTATGAAGGAGGCGTTATGGAATGTTTTAAATGATGAAGACGATGCCACATCCTATATTATCAGAGATTTTGAATATGATACGGAAAACGATGAAAAAAAACCGTTTGATTTTGCCAAGGATTTTTCAAGAGAATTGGAGTCTTTGTTGGATCGTAACAAGGGGATAAATGAAAACGATAAAATTTCATTAATCATGCATTCTCAGGGAGGGCTGATTGGATCAATATGGTTATTCCAATCTTTAAATGACAATTTTGATTTTAGCCCGCAATATGTTCGCCATTTAGATTCTTTTGTAACATTAGCAACGCCATTTTGGGGGGCAAAAATGGCGTTGCTCGGTTCGGCCGTGTCGCAGCTGGCTTCGTATTTGCACGTTAATTTTGACATTCCATTTGGGGATAGGCAACTAGAAGAAATGTCTTTTGGGAGCGACACAATATTTGAATTTCGCGAGGCTCTGTTGGATGATAAACAAAGCAAGAATTTTAAATTTATAAAAAATAATGTGAGGATGCTTAATATTGCCGCTATTGCCAAAGCTTTAGATCTTATGGCTCTTTCTCAGAATCTGTGGGTAAAGATTGGTTATTAGAGGCTATGGAATCTATGGAAAACCATAATTCTCGAAGGTTTCCCACAGATCCCACAACCTCTACTGCTATTATTGAAAGTGAACTCAAAAAACAGAAGGCCTCATCAATTAATAAGCCTTTTATTATCAGCCAGTTAGGATCTGATTATGCAGTTAAGACATCCA
>JAGLNJ010000052.1 GCA_023139575.1 Candidatus Omnitrophota bacterium
GAAGTATTCATCTATTTGGGAAATGCCTATTTGGGCGCAAGCCTAACAACGCTGGGCAAGTTGTTAAAGGTAAGCCAGTCGGCGGCCAGTCAGGCACGGCAAAAGGGGCGGCAACTAGTGAAGATAAAGGAATTAGTTAGAAAATTGGCAGAACTTGAATAATAATGATATTAATCAACGTCCCCTACGCGTCCCCTACGTCCTTTTGAGTCAACGAAGCCGGTTTCAAAATTCTTGGGTAACATTTAATGTGAGTCAATTCGGAGGCCAGATTTTTATATCTATTTGAGGCCTTTTCTGTTAAGATGCACACAGTCAATTATGTTTATTTCTCGGCAAAACGAGACAGTTTGTATTTAACACGCCCTGAAGTTTCTTCGCGCATTCCGCTCCAATCAGGCTGTTTGATTTTCCTCTCTCTGGTAGATTTGTTGATTTTAAATATTTTTGCCGCGCAATCTCTGCATTCTTTAAGTGAAAATGTCATTATGATAGAAATGAGAAAAAAGATAAATGTCCTCCATATAGCGACCCTCAACCGGCCGATCAGGCAGGATTTGGGTTACGGTCCTATCGAAACGGTTATTTATAACATCGATAAAGGACTGCATAAATTAGGCCACCGTTCTATTGTTGCCTGTTCAGGTGATTCACATGTTTTCGGAGAGCGGTTCACGACCATTGAAAAAAGCTTTAGTGAGTACTGGAGTAAAAAGACACACATGCAGCGGGCAAATGCGCGCAGACATCTTATTAAGTCACTTCAAAGGGCAAAAAAAGGTGACATTGATATTATCCACATGCATGATGCCGTCATGGTTGAATATATTTTTAAAGGGGTTTTAAAAAATCCTGTTCCCATTGTGATGACGCTCCATGTGCCGGCACAAGACCAAGGATCATTCAAGCGGTGGAATGAATCGCTACTTTCATCTTCTAACGCATATTTTGTCCCGATCAGTGAATACCAGAGAAAGCAACATTATGGATTAGTCAATGCTCAGAAGGTTATTCATCACGGCATTGATGTGGAAGACTACCCGTTCAAAAGCGAGCTTGGTCGACAAGACTATTTGTTCTCGATCGGAAGAATCACCAAAGATAAGGGGCAGGATAAAGCCATCGAGATTGCGAAAAAAACCGGCTCCCGGCTTATCCTCGCTGGCAATGTCCAGAATAAAGCAAAAGACCGGGCGTTTTTCAAGATATTAAAAAAATCAATCGACCTTGTGATTAACGCGGGCAAACCTTTCTCCGGTAGTGATTATTATGAAAAAGTCATGAAACCCATTCTGGATTCGGACAAGCAGATCATCTATATTGGAGAAGTTGATAGTGCCCAGAAGAAATTGTGGTACCGGCACGCACGAGCGACACTTTTCCCTATTCAATGGGGCGAACCGTTTGGGCTTGTGCTGATTGAATCCATGGCCTGCGGCACGCCGGTGGTGGCCTTCAATAAAGGCTCGGTACCCGAACTTGTTATTCATGGGAAAACGGGCTTAGTCGTGGATTCAATTGATCACATGATTGAGGCCGTGAAAGCGATTCGCCTTATCAATCCCAGTGACTGTCGAAGTCACGTTAAAGATAATTTTTCAATCATTAGTATGGCCGAAAAATATTCAGAGCTGTATCAGTGGATTGTGGATGAAAGGATTTTATGCCTAAGGACATCCCCGTAAGTAACGGGTCTTTTCTTTTGAATTTTGATTCGGATTATCAGATCCGGGACGTTTATTTCCCTTTTATCGGGCAGGAAAACCATTCAAGATCAGAGCCCTTTCGCTTTGGTGTATGGGTGGATGGACAATATTCGGGAATGGGGCCGGAATGGGAAAAAGATTTAAGATATCAAAATAAGAGTCTTGTGACGGATGTCTTTTTAAAAAATGATGTTTTGGGTTTAGAGCTCCGATGCTCGGATGTGGTGGATTTGGAGTTGAACATTTATATCAGAAAAATTGAGGTGACAAATCTAAAGGACAAAGCCCGTCAGGTCCGGCTTTTTTTCAGTCATGATTTTTATCTTTATGGGAATGACATCGGGGGTACGGCTTATTTTGATCCCCGGAGCAGTTCGATCATTCATTACAAAATCCATCGGTATTTTTTGATTAGTTGCTGGGCTCATGATCAATGGGGTGTGAAACATTTTACCTGTGGAAGAAGAGAGTCTTTAGGAGGTTTGGAGACCGTTAAAGAGATGGAGAACGGAGAACTTAGCGGGGAAGCCACCGCATGGGGCTCGCCTCACTCCGTCATTGGTATTTGGCTGGAATTGCCCCCCAATGGAAAAACAGACGCATATTATTGGATGGCGGCGGGACTGAACTATGATGAAGTCGCCAAACTTAATTTGGAAGTCCACGAAAAAACGCCGGAAAAACTCCTCAATCGCTCATTAAAATATTGGACAACATGGGTACATAAAGATTCACTACAGCTCCAATGTTTACCTAAATTTGTGTCAGATGTTTTTGACCGAAGCCTGCTTATATTGAGAACACAAATTGATAATCGCGGAGCCATTATTGCCGCCAATGATTCTGATATTGTTCGTTTCGGAAAAGATACTTATTCGTATATGTGGGGGAGGGATGGGGCTTTTGTCGCCGCTGCTTTAGCAAAGGCTGGGTATTCGCATGCGTGTATGAAATATTTCGATTTTTGTAACCGCGTTTTATCCGATGAAGGTTTTTTATTTCAGCACTATAATCCGGATGGATCCCTTGCGAGTAATTGGCATTCCTGGTTAGTCGAGGGCAAAGAGGTTCTTCCCATCCAGGAAGATTCAACCGCTTTGACTCTTTGGGCGCTTTGGATACATTACCAGAGCTTGAAGGACGTAGAATTTATTAGGCCACTTTACAGTACGCTTATCAAAAAAGCGGCTGACTTTTTAGTCAGTTATAGGGACCCTCAAACGCGGTTACCGTTACCTTCCTATGATCTTTGGGAAGAGCGTTACGCCCTGCACGCCTATACGGTTGCATCTGTGATCGCGGGCTTGAGAGCCGCTGCGAATTTCGCGAAACTCTTTCATGATACACCCCTGGCTGAGAAGTATGATTCCGTGGCCGATGAAATGACGGGGGGAATGAGTCAACACCTTTACCATGACGGCCTAAGGCGATTTGCCCGTTCGGGCTCCAGAATAGATGGCGGTTATAAACTTAATGAAGTTATTGATATCAGTCTGTTAAGTTTGGCAACGCTTGGGATTTTGGATCCTAAAGATCCGCGAATGATTGCAACAGCCAAAGCTATACGCGAGCAGTTGTGGCTTAAAACTTCTGTTGAAGGTTGCGCCAGATACCAGGGAGATGTCTATCAGCGTGCGGAGGATAGCCCCAAAGATATCCCAGGTAATCCTTGGTTTATTTCGACGCTCTGGTTAGGAGAGTACTATATCGATTGTGCCGAAAATTTAGAAGACCTGCAAACAGTCTTACCTTATCTTCAGTGGTGTGGAAAGAATGCGCTTCCTTCCGGCGTACTTGCTGAGCAGGTGCATCCTGTAAACGGTTCTCCTCTTTGTGTTTCCCCACTGACATGGAGCCATTCTGCTTTTGTATGGACAGTCCTGAAATATACAGATAAATTTAACTCATTAGAATCTTAGAATTTCGGGTACACGATACTTAATTTTTTGTTTAATGATTATGGCCAAAAAACTATTAAGCATCCTTATATTCACAGCTGTTATCATTTCCTCCTTTCCCGTTCGCTCGGATGAGAATTTTCCGGGCAGTAGCGATCATGGAAAACACCTCCTGAATTGGATCGAATCCAATGTCAGCCGAAAAACAGGTATGCCGCTTAGTTTTTATATCGATGAAAAAAATAATCGGGACACCCTGAAAACCATCGGCCTTCCCAACTCAGTTTCCGGGATTGTTGAGCGGATGATCGTTGAAGAAGGGATATCTATTTACGATGCCTCTCTTTGGCAGATCGTTTTGTCCCGCCAAACATCCCCGGAAAGAAGGGAAAAAGCTGAGCTTCCGGTCAATGTTTATTGGGAGGGAGAATTGGGTGATCTGTATAATATCCGCGCGGGCGGGTTTGCCAAACAATCTTTTGTCTATGACGCCAAGGAATATAACCGGGTTTCTTCGGACCTGTCGGAAAAAGGCCGGCGTGGATTTATTTTCCGCATTCTTAACGCCCACGGCAACTATCTTCTTAATGATCCTTTAGACGGCAAAAAATATTTTGAAGATTATCCGAATTGGTCGCGGCTTCATTGGGAGGATTGGAAGCCAATTGCCGGGGAGAATGCCTGGGTGGTTATCGCTGCCCTGCACCTTTATCACAGAAAATATTATGATGAAAAAAATAAAAGATATGAACATGATCTTCAGGCGAAAGGGCTCCTGCTGGCAAAAGAGCTGGCCCGAGCAGCGATGATTATCCAGGCCGATAACGGAGGGATACGCATGGCGCCCATCGGGACTTATTTTTATTCTTTAGAACCTTCCGAAGGAACGTCGCTGGAAGAATTTATTCGCCAAAATGACCTGGAGGGAAAGAAATCTGAACAGGTTTATAACGGCCTTGTCGAAGAGGTGGGGAGCGAAGAGGCATTATTAAATTCATCACAAACTACCTGGTACTACAATGAGCAGTCTACCGAGAATAATCTTTCCTGGTACATTGCCTTGCGGGGGCTGTACGAAATAACCGGAGATGCCCAATATTATCAAGCCATGCGGGGGATAGAGGGATATTTAAAATCTGTCTGGAACGCGCAAGGAAATTATTTTTATCAAGGTACGCATTTTCGGGAGGGCCAATGGATACCGAATAAAAAACATTTTGCTGCTGATGTCCAGACTTGGGGGGTATGCAAGCTTGGCCCTGCCAAGATCGATGCCTGGTTCGGTAAAGGAGCTAGTTACAAAATGTGGTTGGCTACGAAGAAGATCGTCGGGGCGTCCAAAGGCGGGAAGGCCCTTGGGATCGGCTACTCATCCGAGAATGGCCGTATATCCGTAGAATGGACGGTCGGGTCTATTTACGCGATGCGCGAACTTGCCCACTACTATTTTCAAAATGAACCTGATTGGGCGAAAAGCGCTTTGGCGGATGCCGGGTCCATGCGCGCCGCTTTAGAGAAATACAAAACGGCAATAGGACCGAATGCCGCGGCATATCCTTATTCAAACGAAAGGGGATGGATTCCCTTCGGATGGTTCTCCCATAATCCGGATGTCTTGAGCTTGGTTTCCACCTGCTGGGTGTATCTTTATGACACGAAATTCAATCCCTTTTACATCGGGACAAAAAGGGATTTCATTTTTGATGATATTCCCGATGACCGCCAGGTGGGGGCCAGGGGAAAGAAGCAAGGCTTTATTTCTAAACCGATATAAAAAACAATTTTCCTGCCCCCCCCCGGAAACATAGCAGACCCTAGTTAATTGTTTCAGTGACGCAATAGAGGGGGCGCTGCTTGACTTCCTTAAAAATCGTCATCAAATACTCTCCCAAGACCCCAATAAATATTAGTTGAAGCCCACCGATAAAAAATACTCCGGTTAGAATTGATGCGATGCCTGTCGGGGCGCCGTTGACCAGTTTGTCATAGATGATGGCTCCGGCATAAAGCATGCTTGGCAGGGCTATGGAAAATCCGATCATAGAACAGACGCGTAACGGGAAACTTGAGAAAGAGACTATCCCGCTGACCGCCAGCCGCAGCATTTTGAACAAACTGTATTTCGATGTGCCGGCATGCCGGGGTTTTTCAGAATAGGCAATCACTTTTTGCCGGAATCCGATATCGGAAATGATCCCGCGTAAAAAACGATCCCGTTCGCGGTATTGAATGAGGTAGGCGACAACTTTTTGATCGAGCAGCCGGAAATCGGCAGCGCCGTTAACGAGGTCCAGGTGAGAAATTATCTTTAATATTTTATAGAAGAGGGATGAGGTTGTCCGTTTAAACCACGATAGTTCCTTCGTGTTATCACGCACGGCAAAAACGATTTGCGCGCCGCCCGCCCATTCCGTTAACATGGCCGGAATGCTTTCCGGAGGGTGCTGAAGATCACTATCCATGGTGATCACGGCACGTCCTTTGGCATGGTCCAGCCCGGCGGTTAAGGCGATCTGGTGCCCGAAGTTCTTGGCAAAGAAGATGGCTTTAATATTTTTATTCTTTTGACAAAGAGCGCGGATTATTTCCGGAGAGGAATCGGTTGATCCGTCATCGATGAACCAAACTTCCCATTTGTAGGAAGGCGGAATGGCCTCGTTCAAGTTGGTGAAAAATGCTTCAAGGTTAGCTTCTTCGTTATATACAGGTGCGATGATGGAAATATCTGCAGGCATAGGTTTTCCTTCTTTTAACGTTTTTTCGCGGCGCAAGTGATGATGTCAAATGTATTTAAGTAATAGATGCCTTTGAGCCAGTTTCGCTTTTTTAATGATTCATATAGTTTTTTATTCTTGGCACGAAGTACAAACAAAGTGAAAAAAGTATTATTCCACGAACGGTATTCACCCCGGTATTTCTTGTCGGCAATGGAGAAGCCAGCCTTTTCCAGCATTATACATAAAGATTTCCAGGAAAAATAGCTGATATGTGTCGGCGGATGGATCTGTCGCCAGTGTTTCCCCCTGATCTTTGCCGGAAAGCTTGTAATATCAAGTGTAGAAAAGAAAAGGGCGCCGTCTTTCTTAAGAAGCCGGCTGGATTTTTGAATAAACAGATCCGGCCGCGCGAGATGTTCCAGGGTATTCCATAAGGTAATGGCGTCAAAAGAATTCTCCGGATAGGGCATGTCCAAAAAGTTTCCGGCCCGGGCCTTGAGGTTGAAAGCCCGGCGCGCGTGCTTACAGCCTTCTTCGTGTATATCGACGCCGTTTACATCATAGTAATGTTTTGCCTCATCCAGGAAAAAACCGTAGGCGCATCCGATTTCCAGTAATTTACCACCGGGGCAGAATGACGCCATCCACTTCAAGTTCCGGCGGGCATTCTCCCGCAAGGCCGCTTCTTCGTTAAGATAGTCGACGTATTCATCCCCGAAAAAATAATTTTTACCATAAATTTTTTTCGCTGCTTCTTCAGAAAGGTTTAGATCGGCCCGGGAAAATTTACAGGCCGGACAGGACAGGATGCCATCGTAAAGGTGTTCATGTTGTTGGTTGCCGCAAGCCAGGCATGACATAACAGGCCTTTCCTTAGCTAATTGATCATACGTCTAAAAACGATCCAGTTATCACTAAAGAACATCGGGGACCACATTTCTCCCAGCCGCCGCAGATCCTGGTTTCCCCAGTGAACGCCCCAGATGAAATATTTTGTTTGGGGGTCGGCAATGATTTCGCGGACAGAGGAAGTAAAGATGAAATCGGAAAAAGATGTTTCGTTTTCTTTATTAACTAGCCGGGGGATGGCATAAGAAGGTTCAGTAGCGTTGCAACGGACGGTTTGTTTCTGCGTCAGGACATCGTGTTTGAATAAAGCGTTTTGCGCCATCCATTGCTTTAGATTATGCGTGTCATATTGATACTTTTCGTGAGAAGAAATGGCCTTCCCGCCAACGAAAATGTTGAGCGAGAGGCTGAGCGTTATGATAAGAAATAATAATGCTTTGGGGATCCGGGATAAGCGATTGGCTAAAAAGATTGTTATGGTGAAGGCGAAGAAAACGCCCAGCGGCGTGACGTAATGTCCCCAGCCTTGCCAGGGGATTATCAGGGCGAGAAAAAACATGTAAAGCGAAGGGCCGAGTAGTTTTGCCATGAACAATTTCGGGTTTGACGCGCTCCGGGAAGAAAAACACATGACGATCAGGGATATGGCGATCCAGGGAGAATGCCCTTTTAAGACATTTTTAAACCAGATTCCGATGTTTGCCGCAATCTTTTGGGTATCAGTCAGAGAGTAGTCGGCGGAATAGGATTGGGCGATAAAAAGTTTTAATACCAGGGCGTAGAGGATCGAGGCGCATAGGACGGTGACACCGATAATGAGCAGTTTTTTACTATCGCGTTGTTTGAACCATGACGCGATAATGCTGATCCCGATAGCGATGCCGATGGAAACAAACGGTTCTTTGCACATAAACGTTAAGAATAAGCAGATGCCTGCCCACAAAAGGGGGAGCCGCCCAAGATTTTCATTTGATTCTGATGCTGGTTTTAACGCGCGATAAAAGAGTAAAAGAGTCAGCCCTGAAAAGAAACATCCTAATATTTCTTGTGTGGATAAATAAAAGAGTGAATCGTAAAATTTAAAGAAGGAAAGCGTGACGGCGATAAATAAGGGGGCGGCCCATTTTCTTTGTGTTATTTGAGCGGATAGGTACCCCCACAGGCCCAGCGTGCAGGCGACTTCGAGCCAGCGAAAGATAAAAAAGGATTTCGGGCTATTTTTGAAAACGCTGTAAAAAACAGATGTGTGAAGGGTGAAAACAGGGAAGAATCTGCCGGCCTTTAAAAATTGTTGTACTCCGGAGAAAAATTTTTGATTAATAGTACCCGTCGCAAAGGCGAGATGATGGTCATCCATTAATCCCCATGACCATTCGCCATGGATCAAAGATGATAAAGCGATGCATAATGGAACAAGCGCGGGAATCCACCATATTTGCTGGATGGATATTGTGTTTGGAATTTTTTCGTTTTTTTGGAATAGTTTTTTTAGAAAATGAACCATCGGTATTTTTATTATAAGGAATATATCATTC
>JAGLNJ010000053.1 GCA_023139575.1 Candidatus Omnitrophota bacterium
CTCATCTTTGTGCCAATAAAGGCAATCAGCAGAATGCCTCCCCATGTGAAAAGAATAGTACTGTGAAGGCCTATAACGAGGTCAGAAATAACCATTAAACCAAGCGGCAGCAACAAGGCATGTTGCTTCTTTAAAAAACTCCCCCCGAATAATGCCAAGGCAATAACAGGAGTAAAGTTGGGTGCATGAAAAACAAGACGTGAAATGACACCTAAAAATAATATAAAAAATGCCAACATCAGTGGGCCTCCTTTTAAAAATTTTGAACTGTTATTTGTGTAATTCTAACTGAAAAGTTTTTGCAAAGCAAGAGAAATTTGATTTAGAAGTGATTTAGAAGAGGCTCATTTGCTGGTCATCCTGTTTGTGCTGACGTGTTTTGCGTACAGGCTGGTCAAAACTCTTCAACTCTTCGGTGATATCATTAATAAATTCTGAAGGAGGATGGAGCCATTCCTTACCGTAAAGAAATCTCTTTTTGGCGGAAGTCATAACCAGCCGTTCTTTAGCCCGTGTCATGGCAACGTAAAACAAACGCCGCTCTTCTTCTTTATCGGAAAGAAGCCCCTCTAATTTTAAAGGGATGACATTCTGCTCACACCCAACAATAAAAACAACCGCAAATTCTAATCCTTTGGAAGCATGCATCGTCATCAAAGAGACCTTTTCCGCTTGCCGGGGAACATCTTCGCTGCGTAAAAGGACGAGACTGTCGTACAGACCTCCCGGATCATTGAAAAAACCACTTATGTGGGCTAATCGTTGCCAATCCTCTTTAATAGATCGATTCGCCTGCAGGATTTTTTCACCTAAGGAAAAATTTGGCAGTGATGTTATGACCTCACGATAACCGGAAGATTGGTATAAATATTGCATGGCATTAATATCCTTAATATGTTGCGTCAATTGCATGAGAATAGTAGAATCATCGAATAATCGTTCTTGATCCAACAATACCACGATATCCTCGAAATAGATGTCTTTATCCCCCCAGAATTCCCTGACCCGTATACCTTGTAAGGCATTGCGGGCATCGACAACCGTCTCTAAAAGACGGCTCGCCAAAACCGGTGCAACAGGCAATCCCCAGACCAAACGCCATAACGTCATGATTTCCATCACACCAGGCCTTTCCATTAAAGGTCGATCCCCTGATATCTGGAAAGGAATGCCCATTCGTTCGAATGCCTCTACAAGGGCAAGACGCTCGCTATTCAATCGGTATAAAACAGCAATGTCCCCAAAACTCCTCTCCCCTTCATCGTCATAATTTACCCGTTGAGAATCTCGGGAAAACATACTTACCCCGCCCACCATCTTCTCAATATTATGGACCACATACTCCGCTTCCGCTTTATCAGTGGCTGCCTGATGAATAGATAATTTTCCTTCATGATAAATTTGTGCCGTTAGGGCCGGCATATTTTTACTCTTAACTTTTGCGATCACTTGATCTGAGGCCGCAAGAATGTTCTTCGCACAGCGATAATTATCCGATAATGACAGCACGATGGCCTTAGGAAAATCCTTTTGAAAATCAATAAAAAATCGGACATCCGCCCCCCGGAAACCGTAAATAGCTTGATGCGGATCGCCGATAACCGTAATAAAATTTTCCCGAGATATCAACAGCTTCAATAAGGCATGCTGAACAGCATTGACATCCTGGAATTCATCCACAAAAATAAAAGGATATTGTGAGCGCATCTCTCGGAGAATATCCTCTTGTGATTTTAGAAGATGATAAACATTCAGCAGCAAATCGTCAAAATCCAGTAATTGATATTTTTGTAAAATACGATTATAATCCTGCACGAAATCCGGACAATCATTCTTAAAATTTACTGCCTTATGCGATGAAATCTGATCACGAACCTTTCGGTATTCTTTTGCCTTTCTACCGGGCAAAGCTTCCTTAAGCGCCATATCAATTTCCCTGCTCGTAGCCACACGAAAACCTTCGGGCAACCCCGCCCTTTCCCGATATTTTCTTAAGACATGCAAACAGATCTGATGGAATGTCCCTATTGTCATGTAACTGTCACAGCCGTCAATTCGTTTCTTAAGACGCTGACGCATTTCTTCAGCCGCCTTATTGGTGAAAGTGATCGCCAATATGCGAGATGATTCCTTTAAATCTTTAATGAAATGCGCAATACGATAGGTTAATGTATGGGTCTTACCTGTCCCGGGTCCGGCAACAATTAATAAATGCGAACCCCTATGAGTTATAGCTTGCCATTGAGGCGCATTCACATCCTGGGGCTGATCATATGATTGTGGAGTTAATGGCGAAACCATGGTCGGTCACCGGGTAGCCCATGAGGTCTATTTTGTTATCCAATTACCTGCTTCTTCCTGAATCTTTTCTCCTGGCTTGGCCCGGTCACGGCGTTCTTGGGCGAAAACTTTTTCAACGGCTTTTATGGCTTCGGCGTCTAGATTATTTTGCTCAACAATAGCCTCATAAATCACTTTACGGTCGTGATTCTCTGCGTTCACTAGCCCTTTCCCGCCCTGTCCTTCCACCAGCAACTGAACATAGCCTTTATTATTTTCGCCGACAATACCCTTATCTTTTAAAGACTGCATTTGGTCATTACGGGCCTTTCTGCCGTCTAAGGCTTCTTTAACAACCGGTGTCAGTTCTTTGATATCATAGGCCCCCGCGCAAACCAACGAAACATAATAAAAGGTATACAAACAAAGAACCAAAAGAATTCCTGAAGTCTTTTTCATAATTATTCCCCTTTCACACTTTTAATAGATTCATCACCACTGACATAATCCTCAATATTATCCGCCGTGTCTTTAAGCCCTTTGATATCAATGGTGATATACGCATTAATCGTGATCGGGCGCTCGGGATCCCCCACGGCCGTTACTGTTGCAGAGGCACACCCCCCTAGAAATAGGGACAAAAATAAAATTGATAAACAATCTCTCCTTATCAACATATCGCCTCCTAATTTGGTTGACTTTCATAATAACTCTTTATAGCCACTGATAAAGAGCTCATGATAATTTTATAAACATCATTCATAACCCAAGAAAACTTCTGCCATTTTCTGATAACAACATTAATATCCTCGTCTAAGGTAATATCCAAAGGCTGTTTGAGATCAATATTGAGTCTTTGACTTTTCAAATGGATCAAACCTGAAAAATTATTCTTCTGCCAATCAGTAATTGTTATTTGAGCCTTTTCTATTGGAATTTTCCCGTCTTGACGCAGAACAGTCTCTAAATCTTGGCGCTGTTTAACATTCTCCGGGAAACTCTTAATAATCGGCTCAAAAAAAGATGCTTTAATTTTTCCGCCTCTTTTCAATTGCAAATCAGAGCTGACTTCCAAAATACCATCTTGACTTCCAGAAATATTGAAAGACCCTTCCAGGACTCCATCCACCAGCACGGGTATTTGCGGATGCAGTCCCCCGCAATTCTGAGTGTCAACATGGCCAATATCAACAGATATACTATAAAGTATCTGCGGACTATATTCTACTGTTATTTCCCCTGTCATTTTTCCTTCATAAGCCGAGGCAGCAAAATCGGTCAACTTAATTGATCTCTGATTCAGGCTAAATTCAGCAATAACATTCTGTAGTGCAAGCCCTTGATTGACAGCTTCCTGCACTTGAACGGCCCCCACCGCCGCAACTTTTTCTTCTACAGATAACAAAGCCGTCACATTAATACCCTTAACAGCCAGCTTGCCCTGACGAATTTCCCCGCCATGCATATCAACCTGAAACTCCGGGCCTGATGCATGAATAACCGATAAACGATCAAGATTTATGTAGACAGGATTGACGCCGTCCCTGGAAGATAAAACAATTTGAAAACCCCCAATAGTTATCCCCGGGACAAAAACAAAACGCTGAGTTGATAAATTTAACGATTGGATCGAATATTGCGGATAATATTTCTTTACCAGCCATCGCAAAACATATTGGGTGTATTCTGGCGTATTGAGAACGTGCATCGTAACAGCTACTAAATAAATGCCAATAATTAACAGCAATATAAATAATCTTTTCATAGCCCCTCTCAAAACGGCTATTAATGGGAAGAATGTTTCTAATGATTATATTAACAGCAACCGTAAGCTGTCAATAAAGGAAGTGCATTAAAGAAAACAATCGAAAAATCTTGACTAAGCCTCTTAATTGCGGGCAGCATTAATATATTTGACTAAATCATGCTTCATCAATTCACACACAAAAAGGATAAATCGAGTTTCTTCATTCTTACTTATCGTAAACAATTTTACACCGACTTCAAATTCACCATCTTTTCCCCCTTTACAAAGGCGACACCAGCACACCACCCCTTTTAAATGCACGGACCCCTCTTCCGCAGGCAGGATGATTTCCATATTCAGCTTGTCGCCTGACTTGAGGTTGTGATTGCAACACATACACAAACCCTCAATGCTCAAATTTGTACAAATACCCGTTAACAGATCTGCATCAGAACCGCCCTGACCTTCTATCTGAAATTTTAAGTCCATGTCGATATTAAAACGAATAAATTGACGACGCTCTTTTTTTGACATCAAACCCTCCTTTACCTAAAAACCTTCTATTGGGTTTACCATCTTATCATATTCTTTTTTCATTTGAATCATATCTTTTTGCACTTGCTTCATCGCCCGTAAAACTCCTTGGTGCTTCTCTTGTAGATGAACTGTTTTTTTATTTAATTTAATCTCTAAATCCATATTTTTTTTGGTATCTTCATAAGCCTTCAATTTTTTAACCCGTATTTCTCCATATTCTTTCTGGTGATGTCCATAATTTTCTTGAGTTCTCCAATATTTTTTCTCTTTTTGAGCGGCCAAATTCTCATAATTTTTAAAATGTTCCTGATACATAGCAATATTATCGACAGCCTTTTGCTTCTTCAATTCTTGCTTGTCGATCATTTTTTTAATTTTGCCGGCCTTCTTTTGAAGAAAATTATATTTTTTCTGCAGAACCTTATTTTTTTTCCGCAACTGCGCTACTTTCAATTTCTGTTGATGATAACGCTCATTGAGATTGCGATATTTCCCCATTTGAACCCGATATAAAGAATTATCAACATCGGCAGCAGAAAATCCCGCGGCCTGTAAAAGTAGCATTGTTATTAATATCCCCATTGAAAAAAATCTGGTCACTCTATATACAGTTCTCATGACTGCTCCTTTCTCTTTTTATTGGATTGCTCCCCTGTGTGACTATCTTGCAATTCTAACCCTTTGGAAACAGTAAAACGAAAACATGCCCCGTTCCCAAGATCTGATTCAACAACAATGGTTCCGTCATGATCTTCAATAATGCGTTTGACGATACTCAAGCCGGCTCCGGTTCCGCTGTATTCACTGGGTTTATGAACTTTTTGAAAGATATCAAATATTTTACCATGATCTTCAGATGCTATACCAATCCCGTTATCTTTCACATAGAATTCATGAAAATCATCCTTTTCTTGATAACCCACCTCGATCCGCGGACGCTTCTTATTGTTTTTTGAAGAAAACTTGATAGCATTGTTAATAAGATTATGAAAAACTTCTTTCATTTTGATTTTATCACAAACAATAACAGGAATATAGTCTTGCACGCACATATCCACATGATTCTCTTTAATGGCATATTCCAGCCCTTCACACACAGCATCAAGCAGCTCTTTAGGCTGTACACACTCAAAAGGATTTTTTACTCGAGATATTCTTGTCAAAGCCAACAGATCCTCAATCAAATGATTAAGACGTTTCGCCCCCTTACGTATCCCTTCAACACATGTCTTCCCTTTTTGATCAAGATTGTCTAAGTAGTGCCGCTCAAGATAGGCAGCATATCCTGTTATGCCTGTCAAAGGAGCTCTGATATCATGACTGACAGTATGAGCAAAATTATCCAGCTCACGGTTTACTTTTTCTAAATCATGCTTTTGGTCTTGGGTAATCTTCAAATTTTTTGCCAACATTGAGGTTACATCATTAATTTTCTTGGCCATGACATTAAAGGCATGGCTCACCTCCCCGATTTCATCCTTGGAGTCATCTCTTAGGCTTACATCGAAATCACCATCGCCAATCTTATGTGCCGCCAGAACGAGCTTCCCTAAAGGACGCGACATTGTCCTTATGATTAAGAAGGTGAATATCAAACTAATAAAAATACTCATCCAAAAACTCGTTCGCAAAATAAACCTGGCTATGGCTTCATAACTCTCCGCACGAACCAACGATTCCTGAGTAAACATCCTTACTTGCTGCAGGAGTTTTTTCGAATCAGTCGACAGAATCCGTTCCTTATCTTGAACCTCATCTAAATCTTCCAAAGAAATTTGATAGTCCCCTGAGTAAAGCACGGCAAAGTTCTCTGCAATCAACTGGTCATATTGAATATGGGCTTGTTCAATTATTACAAAATATTTTTGAATATGGGCAAGTTTTTCTTTCTTTTTAAAAGATCGTGCGATATCCATCTGTTTTTGGGCCGCCTCTTCCCCTTCCATAATCGCCTTGGCCCCCAAGGTCGACAATTGATCAAAGGCCTCCTTAATATATTTAA
This sequence comes from Candidatus Omnitrophota bacterium, assembly GCA_023139575.1. Taxonomy (GTDB): domain Bacteria; phylum Omnitrophota; class Gorgyraeia; order Zapsychrales; family JANLHA01; genus JAGLNJ01. The sequence goes on from JAGLNJ010000053.1 coordinate 6,567, forward strand.
CATGATCAAGCAGATAATTACGGCGTGCCGGCTTCGTGTTCTCAAAACCAACTTCCTCGGCAATACGAATCATGCGCTCAAAAAGCAGACTTTTTTCTAATTGATATTGGGCGACAGAAAAAATAACTTCCTTGAAGGTAATGTCCTCTTTAACAACATCTTTCAATTCCTGACCGATATTAGCCAGTTGATTGACCCCAATAAAAGTGTTACACGCAAGGATAACTATCAGAAAAAGAACAAGGAGTGATATTTTATAAGCTATTTTCATATATTTTTATATGTTAAGCACAATCAACAAACAAAGTATAACATTTATAAATCAGAAATTACGGTATAAATAAAACAATTTAAAAAACACACGAATATTTCCCCTTGAACCCATCACATTATACAATATATCACAAATTCTTGATAACATTAAACTTATATAATATTACAATGCAAAAACCGCCCGGTTTTCCACAGGACGGCTCAAAAATAAGAAAGGGCTTTCATAAAACGGCCCATCCGAAACATTTAGATATGCATTAAATACGGCTGCCCATCAACAAAAGGATTAAGTGATTTGACGATTTTTCTGCCGTCTTTTGTGTCTGATAGGTTGAGCATAGAACGATTCTCTTGCAACCCCATAATCTCAACGGTTGGGGCAAAGATATCTGTGTTCTGCCCCCTCACAATCGCAACCTCATCACTGCTCAACATAACGATGGCCCCATTAGGCCACACCCCTAAAAATTTAAAAAATCTCGCCAGCAATTGAGGGTGAAACAATTCCCCGCTCTTTTCCATCATCACGCGATAAATAAGATCAGGAGGATAATCATACCTTTCATTGCGCCTCTGGGTGATCGTATCATAAAAGTCGCACACCGCGACGATTTGAGAAGAGATGTGCGAAATGGAACGTATTGCCATTTTTTTGTCCTCTTTCCGCTGTGTCCGTATATGATGCTCAAATGCCACAATGACCGGCAGGACGCCCAATTGATGACAATGTTTAAGCAGGAGCTTCGAGCCCAGATAGCAATGATTTTCCATGCGTGAAAAGGCATCTTTCTTCTCGGAAAAAGACTTGTCATTTGAAGCAATATCCAAATAAATTCTGCCGATATCGTGAAGCAAACCGGCTATGCCGACATCTATCAAGTGTTTTTCCTCAAAGCCTAAAGTCACAGAGAATGACATAGCTAATAAAGCAACATTTATGGAATGAAAATAAATCCTGTTATAGTGTTTTAATTCATCAAGATGCAAGAATTCAAAATATTGTCCTAAAAAATTCTCCCTCAGCTTGGCAATGACGGATCTTAATTCTCCATAGGCATGTCCTGTTTCGGATGACACATCGAGGAGCTTCGCAAAATATTGCGGAAGATCCTTAAGGCAATCCTCATAAACTACAAGGCATCCCGTGATCGCATTCTTCCTCTCCTCAGCGGGAGTTGTCAATGCCCCTATTTGAATGTGCTGAACATTTTTCTCGATCAAAGCGGCCTTCATACTATTTCGATCATCAAGCTTTTCAACCAGTAATGATATAAAGTTGGAAAATTCGTCTTCACTCACACTCTTTTGAATATAGATCTTCTCGACACCTTTCTCGGTAGCATACTTGATAAACTGTTCAAGCATGACATTGAGTTCAAACAATACTTCTTTTTCAAAAATAATTTCATTGTCAATAATACCGATAATCAATTGTTCGCGGTCCTTGAGAATTTCCTGCAGTCTCTCGTACGCCACCGTCATCACCTTGAGAAACTGCGGGTGCGTAACCGGATACATTCTAACTGCCGCTAAAGCGGCGCTCATTTTCATTAAAAAATCTCTAATAGTCTCCATATCCCCATTCCTTTAATACCTTATCGGCGGCCTCCCTGACAGGTACCGACCAGATAGCGATACTTTTGGTAAGCATAACCAAATTCTCTCGAGCATCTTTGAGATCAAATTTATGCACAAAAGCTATGTTTTCTAATAATAGGGCGTTTTTATTTCCAAATAAATTATACACCTCAAACAATGCATCCAAAACCGGGTGTTTGAAATGAGAACCCCGCAACAGTATACGCAAAGCTGTTTCTTTCAAAATAATATTGTCGCTTTTTTCTTTTACAATCGATAACAAGAAATCGTCATCGAAGAATTCCAGGTTCTCCATGACCTTCATGACCTCAATTTTCACATAAATATTCATTTTACTATAGATAAATTTCAAAACACTTAGCACAGCAGGTGCCGTGAAAGACCGAAAGCGTTCCACCCATTCAAGAATATACTTTGTATCATTCAAATGAGGCTGCAGCCGTTCGCAAAACATGAAACTGTTTGAGGGGAAGAACTTAAAAAATAGGGTTAACAACTCAACTGGCTCATTATCCGGATCAAATATTTTATCTAAATACTCCTCAGGATTTATAGTGCTCACCTTCAGATAAGGCAAATAAGATTCAAACTCAGTAATCTCTATGCCCTGTAAAATCGCGCTCTCGACATAATTTCCTATGTTGCGATATATAGCGTCAAAGACTTCATTCAATTTCTCCTTATCATCGCGCCGGTTAAGGACCTCAATAAGCATTTGATAAAAGGGTGATTTATCTTTATCAGATAACTGATCGCCTTCTTTCAAGATAAGCTCTGTCATGAGGGCCAAGTCCTGCTTGCCCTTCTCCACGGAAATCAGGTTGATAAGAACCGACCGGAAATTAATTGGCATCAATTGCTCGTTAAAATAAAAACTCATTTCTTGAGCGATTTGATCACGAATAAATTTCAACGGCTGAATATAATTTTCCAAAACAGTTGCGTTTTGCAAATCCTGCAAAGAATCTATCGTGCCGTCCAGCCACTCTTCATTAATATTCTGAGACGGACATCTCAGAATCCTCCTTGTCAAAAATGTGGCTACGTCCGCATGCTCTTGAGGGGTGATAACCTGGTCAAAGAGGTCAAAAATAAAACCCTCTTTTTTCTCTTCGGCAAGCAGTTCGTCTAAAAGTATTTCTGCCAAATCATCCTTGCTTAGTGTTTTGATATGGCTTTTGTATCCGGGAGGAATATCCAAGTGCTTTTGTTCTGCGGTAAAATCCAGAAATGATTTGAAAAATATTTTTACGCACCTTGAATGGGCCTTTTTCTTTTTTTTCTGCAAATAATTCAGAAATTGTTCAATATTCTCACGCATTTCTCCCTCTTCAAGCACATCTTGCGCACCGACCTCCTGAACCATATTCCCGAAATACTCAATAACCGCATCAACCTTCGTATTATCGTCCCCTTCTACGGCATCCCTAAGTAAAAACAACCAGACATCTTTGTCTTCTTTGGTGCTTTTCAATATCTGCGAGTAATCCAGCATCTCAACGGCCAAGTGAGGCAGAGGCTTCTCTTTCAAAAGCGGCATCAGCCCCCCTTCCTTAAGAATGTCGCGGGGCTTCCTTCCTGCCTTAGTAAAAAAATGATTTAATTCATCCTCTGTCACTGGCAAAAAAAGTTTAATAGACTTCATATTACGGTGATGAAGAAATTGAGCAACCGCTTCATAAAGGATGTCACCTTCAAGCTTCTGTTCATTGATTTGCAGATATCGAGGGGCAATAAAAATCTCGAGTTGAGACTGTGCCGCAAAAAGAGGGGTTAGTTTTTGTTTGAGGGTTGCAATCGACTTAAGAAATATCTGGTGCCCCTCAGCGTAAGTGGAAGCATTGGCATAACAAATACGAAACTGCCGCAGAAATTCTCTTAGGACATTATTTTCCAATGCCATAAAAATCCTTTAAATTTATTTTATAGGGGCATCCGCTTGAGTCTCGTGACCACTATATGTTGTGGTTCAACAAGCGGATTTTTCTGCCAAATGTTGTATTAGCAAAAATAAACCGGATACCTATTATTTTAATTCGCTTTTTTATTTATTTTACATCAATTAAATACAAAAAAGAAGCTGACAAATATCTTATTTTATTAACGTCATCAGCTTAATAAAATGAATCTTTATCCTAATCCTATATATCACTTGCGATGTGAAGTATTAGCTTATACAATAAAGAATGCGTAAATCAGCAAAATCCCCTCTCCTTATCGTCTGGGTGTTGCATTGTCTTTTCTTTATCACACTGATAACAGCATTCAGTTCCTGTACAACAGCACCGCAGCCCATACCGACATATTCCTCTTCCTCCTCCCGCCCAAAGCCAGCCAAAAACCGACGAACACTGATCCACACCATCGCCCCTGGTGAAACACTCTGGCGGTTAAGTAAAATGTATTCTGTTTCCATGGCCAGCATCCTAAAGGCCAATCACATACGAAAAAACGATCCTTTAAAAATCGGACAAGATATCCAGATCCCGCACGCCGCTAAACTGACTCATGTTATTTCCTTCTTTCCCTCCCATAAATGGCGCTACATCGTCATTCATCATAGCGCCAGTGACGAAGGAAGTTCCTTAGATATCCATTATTCTCATTTAAATAGAGGTTGGGACGGGGCAGGATACCACTTCATCATTGACAATGCCACGCGCGGCAAACAGGACGGCCAAATCGAAACAACTCCCCGCTGGCTTAAACAACGTGACGGCGCGCATTGCAAAGCCGCTGATATGAATACCAAGGCCATCGGGATTTGCTTGATCGGTAACTTCAGCGAGGACAAAGTTTCCCGCCAACAAATAGACTCTCTGGTTTATTTAGTCAATGAACTGCGAGACTATTACAATATTCCCCAAAAAAATATCATGGGCCATGGACAAGTCCCCGGAGCTAAAACAGAATGCCCCGGGAAATATTTCCCCTGGAACAAATTCAAACGTAAACTGCAAAATTAATTGAACCGTCCCGTTACCGGATCATAGGAAAAACGTTCATCATTAGAGCTTATGTAGGCATATCCTTTTTTCTTCCATCCCCCCGTCACACCCCCTGAGGCTAAAACTTTAGAAAAACAAGGATTCCGTGAACTGCAGTTGCCGTTTTTGGCATTATCCAAACTAGAGGGGTAGGACTTTTTTTCATTGCGGTATTTTCTAATCCCCATGCGTATACCGTTTATAACCCCTTTTTGCATCGCTATGCGAAGATCGCCTTTAATATCAATAAACCGGGGAATAGCAGCCATCAGCATGAGCCCAATAATAAGCATGATGATTATTATCTCTAAAGTATTAAAATGCCTCTTCGGCTCAACCATATTCTTCCCCTTATTTTGAAATGGCCAAGTACCATGGCAAGATCAAATTCACCAACGGAATCAGCATCAAGACACCCATCCATTTAGACTTATGGCTCGCTTCAGCTATGCCGCCCCATATGAGGACAAAAACGATCACCTGCACAACGGGAAGCATCAACAGAAAAAACCACCATAAAGGCTTTCTGCCAACAGCACACATATAAATGACATTAATGAACGGGAGAAAGGCTAATGTGGCTGTTTTTGTTAAGGTCTTCTTGGCAATCAGAAATAACGGTATGCATAAAAATATATAACATATTAAGAACAATATAATATGTTCGGGAGAAATTTTAATGTGCATAACGCCGCCCTGTTGTTCGGCGAAGAAATGCGCCAGGTTAAATTGACGAAAAATATTCAATTCCTCACGCGGCGACAAATCAGGGCGCTCCTCTTTCTCAAAAGAAACTGACGGTTCAGATGGGACAGGTGACTCAGTTTGCTCTTCTAAGACAAGGGCCGGAGCAACGACCGGAACAGTATCTGCGACCTCTTCAAAGGCCGCCTCGTCATCAAATTGAAAAACTTTTAAGGGTTCAACTACAGGAAGTTCCTGTTCTTCACTTACCATAGGCGCCTTAACAGCCTCTTCGGGGATAGACTCATCGCTTTCTTGCTGAAGTGTTTCCCCCTCGATTATCAAAGTCGGCGCGACCATATCGATATCTATTTGCTCTTTTATCGAAGCGACAGCTGCTTCTAATTCATCCTCCTGTTTTTCTTCTTCAGTGGCTACTGTTTCCTCGATCTCAACCTCAACAGGCAAATCAGCCGGCTCAATCTCTCCTTGATATATAGCTTCGACCTTTTCTTTCAAATATTCACGCATCGAAATCCCATCATGGTATTCAATACGGATATAGACAGGCGTCTGCCGGGTAATTTTCCCCCTGATTACCTCTCCTGTTTTGAGTTGAATAGCATCCGCAAAAACAACCGTAGTAAAAAGAAGGGCGAGCGCCGTGAAAAACAAGAACTTTCTCATTGAACACCTCATCGGATATATTTAACTATCTAAAGCCTTCTTGAGAACAGGAAGCAAATCAGAAAAATTTATCGGCTTAGAAAAAGCGCTGTATTTACTTCCCCCCACAGTTACTTCTGATATTGTAGAGCCCTCATCCGTAGCTACGATACTGGACATAAAAACTATTTTCTTAACATCACGAGTCGCTGGATTGTCATTAATGATGCTGATCGCTTCAGAACCTTCAATATCCGGAAGAATGATGTCCATGATAATAAGATTAGGGACTATTTTGGCCGCCATTTCAATCGCCTCATTACCAGTTCTGGCTTTATGGACCTCAAATCCTTCGGACGTCAATCTGGAATTCAGCAATTTCAATGTCACATCATCATCATCAACAATAAGTATTTTCTTGGGTTCCATTTCCAAGCCTCCTTAATTTTGTGTTTTTCTTATTAGTGAAATTATTATATAGCAGGAAAATTTCTAATAAAACTTATTTTTAGTATTTATGGGGAGAAAAAATATTGTTAGGAAACAACAAAAAGAGAATACAGACCGATTGCAAAACAATAATACGCAAAATAATGGAATTTCCCCTGTTCCACCAAACGCAGCAATAGCTTTAAGGAAAAGAAGCCTACAATAAATGACACAACAAAACCCAGGATATGGGAAAAGGATATACAGTTGCCGGCGCCTTGCTTGATCACATGGCGGAATTCCAATAAATTCGCTGCCAGAATAGCCGGCAAAGACATCAAAAAGGAAAGCCTGCCGGCAAAGGCACGCTCTCCCTTTAATAATAGAATACTGGAAATAGTCGTACCGGAACGGGAAATTCCGGGCAAAATGGCGAATCCTTGCGCGCAGCCAACCAAAAACGAGCGCCAAGGACCAAAACTGCCCTCTCTCTTTGAACCTTCTTGAGCAAATCTGGTCGTTAAAAGAATCAACCCGGTAACCATAAACATAACACCCACAAAATTAATATTCTCTATGAACGCCTCAAACTTGTCCGCTAAGATAATACCGGCTAAACCTGTTGGCACAGAACCGATAATAATATAAAACATCATGCTCTGACTGGAAACTAACTCACCCTTTTTCATGTTAGGCAGCAAATCTTTAAAGGAAACCAGAATGTTACTAATCTCTTTTCGAAAAACCACAAACGTTGCCAACATCGTCCCCAGATGCGTGATCGTAAAAAATAACACATCGGCATCGCCGCCGGGAAAGATTCTATCCATAAGGGATAAATGACCTGAACTGGATATGGGTAAAAACTCGGTCACACCCTGTATAAAACCCAAGAAAATGGTTTTTAAAATTCCCATCGTTTAATCGTTTATTCTTTTATGATTTAAAACATACGTTTAAATTTGAAGGTTCCTTTGAATTCTTCAAAGGCCGGCCTATACTCATTGAATTTTTCGGGATTCGCGACAAATTGGATTTTGGTGTAGCGGTTAAAATCATCAACAATAAAAAATGTCAATATAATCAGCTCATGCTCTACATTCTTAACAAGCACCCACTTGCTCCTCTGAGAATCAACATCAACATCGCCTTGTTTAAGTATCTTTACTCCAGACTTCTTTAGCTCTTTGAGCACTTGCACAAATAAGTCCCCCAAGAATAAGGATCCGTCGCTTTTTTTGGAATAAATGGAGAATAACGCTTCTGGCATTTCCGTATAAATATCAAGTTCCGGCGAAAGGAAAACCACCTCATCCTCTAACACCTTCTTCTCCCAGCCCACCGGTATAGTTACCGTATACCACGGCCCCCTATACACGGCAGGATTAAAGAACTTCTCTAATTGCATCCTAAAAAGAATAACTGCAAAAAGAACAAAAACAATGAGCGGCAAATTGAGGCCGCCTTTATTATTAAGTCTCCGCAAAACAACTCCTGGTTATTTTTTCTTTGAGCGTGTTGTTAACTTACATTTATTTATAACATACTTTCAACAACAAAAACATTAACTA
>JAGLNJ010000054.1 GCA_023139575.1 Candidatus Omnitrophota bacterium
CAGCCGTTATCACAATGAGGGGCAGTTTTTTCTTGGAGGCTTCGATAATCGCGGGGTAGAAATTTGCTCCGGCCGTGCCTGAAGTTGATATAAGGACCGTCGGCCTTCCAGTCGCCGCGGTTAACCCTAGGGCATAAAAAGCCAAGCCTCTTTCATCATGATGCACCAGAGGTGCTATTTGTTTGTTTTCTGCCACGGCAGCCGCCAAAGGCGCGCTGCGGGATCCCGGAGATAAACAAATATGTTCAACACCGTCTCGGGCCAATTCTTCAACAATCAATTGTGCCCATAAAAAATTAATATTTGGAGCTTTGTTAATTTTCATTTTTTGCCTGTTGTGATCCAGATGGAATATCATACTCCGCGAAGGCGGGGCGTCACTTCAACGGCTCCCTCCGGAGGCCTTGAGATCCATCCTGTCCTGCCACCTGCCCGGAGGATAGGACAATGACAAACTTGTTTTTTGATTTTTTTATCCGAACGTATTTCTCCATGAATTCTTTAATCCCTTTCCTCCTGATAATTAACATCGCTTGTGTTTTTTAACACATCAGTTTTTTAAAAAGCATGCTTGTGGCACCGTTCCCGTTTTTCCTCTACTGAGTCCACTCTTGCTTGAGGTATTGATAAGAAGAGCGCGGCTGCCGCATAAGCCAATCGGATCCATCCCCCATAGAAATAATCCCAAAATATTCTTCATGGCGCAGCCCATCGGGTGAAGGCCAAGAGCGTGTACCCGGATTCTGGGTCGATGGAGCGCCGTCCATGTTCCAGCGATCCAACCAATCGAAAAAAGTGACTCCAATAACATTACCCGAAGCGGAACCCGATTTCTCATTGATCAAAGCCCGCGCTGTATTTTCTGAAATCACCGCCCAGTTGTGAGAGATGAATTTCTCCTGCATGGCTTCGTCTTCCCCGCCTTTCTTCTGATAAGCAAATATGCCATTTTCCGCGATATAAACAGGCCGGTCAAAAATGGCTTTTACCGAATCAAACAGCTCATCGAGCATCCACTCTGAGCGGTAGGTATTATATGCCAGAATGTCAATATTGGGAGCATAACGAGGATACAATTTAAGCGTCGTAAAATTATCACCTTCACTGACAGCTACCGGATGGTTAGAGTCAAGTGAATGAACCATGTCTACCAACTCACCGATCAATTGAGCATAGGCTAAGGGTTGTGTTTTGGCATTGCATTGCGACCAATCAGCAATATTATTCTCATTACCCAAAAGCCAAAAAAGGACATACGGTTCATCTTTGTGATCCAGCACCATGGCTTTCACCGAATTCTTAATATTTTCACGATGCTCCGGGTTGGTATAATCCGTTCCTTCAGACCAGCTGGCCCCAGAGCCGATCGTCCAAGATCCGGTAAAATTACTGATGATCACACGGATTCCGAAATCCTTATATAAATGTCTTAACAAAAGCTTGTTGGGTGGATGATCATACTGTAGGGCTATTCCTGAATCGACGCGATAGAGATCCTTCAGAAAAGGTTGGCCGCTTGGCAGATGATATGTGCGAATGGTATTGGCTCCCATCGCTTTTAAGAGGGCGAAATCACCAATCGATTTCTCATCACGGTCTTGTCTATAATTATGATTGGCATCCACCCAGGATTGATAGGCAACGTCATTACGCCCATCACCGTCATCATCATACAGCATCCAGTCCCGCTGGGTGGCTTGCGCGGCATCCTCACCAATTTTAGTAGGGGAAAACACTACTCCTTTAATGAGGTAGGGCTTGTTCTGTACCTGAAGTTGCCAAGCCCCGTTATCAAATTGAACTACTGACACTTCACTTCCACGGCGTTCAACAATCTCCGGGGCCATTGGTTTAGATACGCTCTCGTCCGAAATGAAACTCCCGTCATAACCCGGATTTTCATCATATATCTCTGATTCTTCATTCTTGGTATCACATGAACAACTTGCTAAAAAAGACGCAAACACAACGAGTGACAATATAATTATGGAGATTTTTTCCATATTTTCTCGAACCTTAAACAAAATCCCGAAAAATTTCATATATATACCGTTACATCACTCTAAGTATTTTTTTTGTCACGCTCTCTGCTTACTAAATTGGAAGACTTTCTTATTCTATATCCAAAAACAATGTCGTATTCTCCTTTAAGAAAGCATCATTCTTAGTGCTGACAACAGTGATGTAATCTTTAGGGTTAAAGTTTCATTTATTTGTAATTTTTGAACATATTTAAAAAAGTTCGCAATTTATATTCTGTTTCTTCCCATTCGGCAAGGGGGAACGATTCCGCCACAATTCCAGCCCCAGAAAAAAGTTTCAGTCTGTCTTCCTGAACCAAGGCGCAGCGGATGGCTACGGAAAACTCTGACTGTTCAATACCGAAATAACCTACCGCACCGGTATACCAACCCCGGGTAAAATGTTCATATTCGCGAATATAATTCAACGCCTCATCCGTTGGCGTTCCACCAACAGCCGGCGTGGGATGCAAGGCATCAATAATCGCGCCATCACTTGTCTCCGCGTTTATCTCCCCGACAAATCTTGAAACTAAATGAATATCATTATTTGTTTGTAAAATTTGTGGCGAGGGGTCGACTTTAACATTGTGACAAAGCATCTGCATTTGTTGATTTATCATGGCAACAACATAGTGCTGTTCATTTTTATCTTTGGTCGAAGCCAGCAAATTTTTGACGAGGAGCCTGTCTTCATCTTCACTGCACCCCCTCATCCTTGTTCCGGCGATAGCTTCAGTCTTTAGAACATTGCCATCACGTTTGAACAATATTTCCGGAGATGCCCCTAAAAATGCGTTCCCTTTTGAAGATTGAAATGAAAATAAAGAGGATCTTTCAATGACTTTTGATAATTGCATCACAAGTACCTGCGGATCGGCCTTTTCACTTAAATGCAGATCAACCTCCCGGGCCATAACGACCTTTTCGACCTCCCCTTTTTGAATCTTTTGTAAAATATTATCTATTTGCGCGCACCATTGCAGTTTTGAGGGAACGTCTTCTCTTTTAATTATTTCCGGCGGATGAAAAGCTGTATGTTTAAGGTTATTGATGTTCCGCAGAATCTTTATACTTTGTTTTGTTTCATCAGCATTTTTGACATTAACCGCTAATGTGCAGCGATCACTTCCCCTGACAATTTCAACCTGTGGTAAAACAAAATGAATCCCGCCAAAATCCCCCCAATTAACATCGGTGTTGTCGGGATCAAAGCAAATACCCCCATAATAACGCGCAGCCGGTAAATTATTGAGCTGGTTTGAAATCTGCTTATAAATTTCGGCAATTTGATAATCACCTTCATTTGTTATCTCATCGACAGCGCCGATGGCCGCCGCTTGAAACTTGCCATCACGGCTCAAGTAACACATCTTAGTCGCATGATCTTGCGCGTACAACCAGGCGAGTAAATCAACCGGTTCAATCTCAATTTCAAAACGTTTAATGTTTTTTAGATCGCGAAATTCATGCTTTTTTATTTTCTGCACAAGGGTCTCGCCGGCTTCCGACAAAGCGCGCGCTTTGTTTTTGACTACGGCCTCTTTCATTTAATCTTTATCTCCCAGATAAATCGTCGCTACACCAAACAAAACGGGAACAGCCTTCACATTAACGAATCCTGCTTCACTAAACATGTCACAAAACACACTGCCGCAGGGGAATTTTTCAACGGAATGATTCAAATATTTGTACGCCTCATAATCACCGGTCAGCAAAAAACCCAATCCGGGCACAGCATAGCGCAAATAAAACAAATAAAAAACGCGAATAAAAAAAATCGCCGGCATGGAGAATTCCAAAATGAGGGCCCGCCCTCCTCTTTTTAAAACACGATACATCTCCCGCATAACAATAAGCGGATCTTCCACGTTACGTATACCGAATGACATCGTCACCGCGTCGAAACTATCTTCATTGAAAGGTATTTGCCGCGCGTCACCTTCGCTCAAACTGATCTTTTCTCGCAAACGGAATTTTGCAATTTTATTTTCGCCGATTGTCAGCATCTCCTTCGCGAGATCAATACCAATGGCTTTGCTTATTTCAGGAAAATGCTTCACAAGTATGATGGGAACATCGGCGGTACCGGTGGCAAGATCCAGCAAAACCTGATTCTCGTTCCTGGTAAAATATCTGCCGATCCTTTTACGCCAGGATTTATGAAGACCAAAGGAAAGGATAGAATTAAGCATGTCGTATCGCCGGGCGATACGGTTGAACATTTTCCATGAATCAGCTTTGGTAATCGTTTCGGTCATATCTTAATCAGTGTTCTGATAAATACCGTTCCGCTTCCAATGCTGCCACGCATCCCGTCCCTGCCGCAGTGATAGCTTGTCGATAATGTTTATCCTGAACATCTCCACAGGCAAAAACGCCTTCAATTTCAGTTTTCGTCGTGCCGGCAAAAGTTAATATATATCCACTATCATCGAGGTTTAATTGCCCCTCCAGGAAATCTGTATTGGGCTTATGGCCGATAGCGTAGAATAAACCATTGGCATCTAAAACTTTTTCCTTTTCCGTTTTGACATTCCGGACCTTGACCCCTTCAAGCACCTTGTCACCTACCGCTTCAATGGGAACATGATCCCATACCATTTCAACCTTTTCATTTGCCAAAAGCCTTTCCTGCATAACTTTTGAAGCGCGCAAGGCATCCCGCCGATGAACCACATAGACTTTACTGGCAAACTTCGTCAGACAGGTCGCCTCCTCCACAGCCGAGTCGCCGCCGCCAATCACGACAAGAGGTTTATCGCGGAAGATCGGTAAGCCGCCATCACAGACAGCACAGGCTGAAATCCCTTTTTGCCAAAGACGTTCTTCACCCGTAATCCCCAAACGCCTGGCGGTGGCTCCGGTTGCGATGATGACCGTCTTTGCTTCAACAACAACATCACCGATAAAAATTCTGAATGGTCGCGCTGAAAAATCAACTTTGGTGACGGTCTTTGTCTCAATGCGCGTTCCGCAGTTCAAGGATTGCTGTCGCATATTCATCATGAGTTCCGGCCCGGATATGCCTTTCGGAAAACCGGGGAAATTCTCAACTTCTGTCGTTGTGGTCAATTGCCCTCCAGCGGCTACACCCGCAGCCATCATGCCTTCGAATAATACAGGCTCCAATTTGGCCCTGGCCGCATAGATTGCCGCCGTGTGCGCGGCAGGTCCGGAACCGATAATTACGACTTTTTCCATATAGCGACTCGCTTTCTATTCCATTGTTTCATTAATGTTTGCACCGTATTGTAGTTCATCACATTAATGATTACAATGTTTGTTTAGTTCCGCATAGCATTGTTTACTGGTTTTAAAAACGCGGTACTATTTTGTTGGGCGCAATTCACTCACACCTTTTAATTCTGTCGGCGAAAGAAGTTCTGATGGGGAACGGCCCGGCATCTTTTTCAGGAGATCATCAATGTTTTGTTCACTCTCTATTGTGAAACCCGCATCTTTGATCATTTGCAATGTGTTGACGTCACTTTCACCCTTGGCGTTCAGATACCCGGATAAAAATAATGAGTTGGCCGGATACAAAGCCATGGCCTGTAAATGACGGAGGTGGAATTCCCGACCGGCAGCAATACGAATTTCCGCTCGAGGATTTAATAAACGGAAAACACACAATACGCGTAAACAAAATTCCGGGGTTAAATTTGTTTGCGGTTTCAACGGGGTACCAGGAATCGGAATAAAGAAATTCATGGGAATAGATTTTGCCGCGTATTCCCCCAGAGTTTGTGACATTTCAATGATTTCTTCATGCGTTTCTCCCATACCAATGATGACACCACTGCAAATATCAAGACCCGAGGCGTTTGCCGCTTTGAGGGTTTGTATCCGGTCTTCGTAGGAATGGGTCGTACAAATCTTGCTGTAATTCGAGCGCGACGTATTGATATTATGGTTGATCCGGTCCAGGCCCGCCTCTTTGAGGGTGCGCATATTTTCTTCATCAAGAATCCCGGGAGAAACACACACTTCCAGGGGATAACGCTCCTTAATCTGTTTGATCAAATGGATCAAATGAGCCACTCGATTTTCACTCGATCCCCGTCCTGAAAAAACCATACAATAGCGGTACGCGCCGTTTTCATAAGCCAGCTTGGCTTCGCTTAAGATTTCCTCATCGGATTTCATGGCATATTCTTCAATCGGCGCCTTAGAATTTTTCGATTGGGCACAATAGGAGCAATCTTCCGGGCAGTAACCATTTTGAATGTTATTCAGCACATGTATGAGGACCTTTTTGCCCCAAAATTCCTGGCGCACCTTAAATGCGGCATCAAGCAATGGAAGGAAATCAACACCCTCTCCTCCTAATATTTTTAAGGCAATTTTATGGTCAACTGATCTGCCCTCAAGACTGTCTTGGGCTATTTTTTGATAAGATATGTCATACATAGATTATTTCATTTTAATATAAACTACCCCTGCTGGCAATTTATTCTTATGGGCCACGACTAAAGCCGTGAAGACCGCTTCAATTCTTATCAACTCCCAGCATCGCCGACACCTTCCGTACGGCATCTTTTCCGTGCTTATTTTCCATCGCATCAAAGATGATTTTGTAAGCGGGATATAACCCGGGGTCCATGTCTTTGGCTTTCTGCAGGAAAATACGTGATCCCTGACAATCCTGGGCCCGGTGCATCAAAACACTAAAGCCATAAAAAGGGTGCGCGCAATCGGGGAATTGATCAATGGCCCTCCGATAAATAGATGCAGCAGCTATCCCATCCCGTCGAATAATGTAAGCCATGGCCAATTGGCAGGCACTGTTGCAGGTCAATGATTCAGGAAAATTTAACAAATATTTTTTCCTGCTGATGTATTCCCGTGCCTTATTTTCCCAGGGCACACCGTTAAGCGCGTTTTTTTGCATCCAGTAAGTGCTATAGACCTCTTCGTCTCTCCATACATGATTATGGTTTATGGTGTACATACCCAATACCAAAAAAATGCCCAGCATGATTACTTTCCATAACTGCCCATTCATGACCTTTTTTATTTGCAAAAAATAATAAGATATGACGATGAATGCCCCGATAAGGTTAAAATGCAGCCAATGCGGTTCTATAAAAGCCATTCTGGTCTTATGATAGTAGATAAAACTCCCCACAAAAAGAATAGAAAAGCCCGCCAAAAACAGCGTCAGTCCAAAACCGACAACCGATCTCTTTTTAAAAAAGGACCAGAAAACTATCCCTGATACTGCTGTCAATGTAATAACGGTTACCCATAAATTCGGATGAAGCGGCACTCTTTCATCCCATACAAAAAGGATATCATGAGGATAAAATATTTGCCTGACATACCAGCCGGCCAGTTTGATGATGGTGGTTATATATTGGTGAAACGTGATGGGCAGTTGAGCGGCGTCAGCGATTTTGTAAGTGCCCACAAACTGCATTCCCAGGACAGCAAACCTGGCAGTTATAAAAATTATTACCGGGATGATGTAGGGAAACAACAACACGATTTTCTTTTTTAGACTTTTTTCCCCGGAAAAATACATGCCTAAAAATAAATATACCGGCAGCAAAAAACTGATCTCATGAGTAAACAAAGAGCATGTAAAAAAGATAAGACTTAAAAAGAAATGCCTTCTCTCGTCCTGCTTTAAATAACGCAAAAAGAATATAAAACTAAGCTGCATAAAAATGACATATTGGCAAAGGAATCCGCCGGTCTTCAGGGCAATATAAACGGTATTGAGCGGGTGCACAGCATAAAGCAGGCAGGACAACAAGGCCAAAAAAGTTTGACCGGTTAATTTCAGGATAATGATATAGAACAAAAACACCATGAAGGAAAATATTATAATATTAAATCCATGATAAAGCGCCGGAAAACCCTGTAAAAGCGGCATCATTGACTTGATGACTAAATGATTAAAGGGGCGGTAAAAACCTTTGTACGGTTTGGCAAGTATGTCAAGGACAGGTGTCCGGGATAAGTTATCGTCATAAAGAAGGACCGAGCGGTCATCTAAAACAAAATTATTATGAAAACAGTTAGTATGGGTAAACAACACGACGGCTGCGATAATAATAAAGACATGACGATATTTTTCTAAAAAAAGAAACACATCCTATTGTAAATAGATATCACTAAAAATCAATCTCTTTATAAGGTAGCTGGAATTTATTAATTCATGAATTTATGAATTTAAAACTTGCTCTTTGTGAGTACTGATATTATAATATCCCAAAGATTAATTAGAAAGAACAGGAATATAATGAAAAAAGCACACACGTTTCATATACCCGTCATGGGAACCTGCTTTACCATCGATTCACCTATCAAGGTAGCGAAATACGGCATTTCTTCGGTGATTTCATTGGTGGATGACACCTTAATTGAAAGCATGCGTAAATATTATTGCCAAAAAAGCGGGGAACCTTATCAACCGATCACAAAAAAAGATGATGATTTCCGCGCCAAACGCATTACAGCCTATCTTGATTTGGTGGATAAAATCGTGATGCAACAGTTTGCTGAACTTAAAGCATCTGCCTTTGAGGTGGGCACTGAAATCACCAAATACTTTGAACTTCTTCCTGCTTCCAGTCCCTTAAAGCTTCTTTACAACTTAATGCTTAAAACAAATGACCCTGATGATAAAGCCAAGATGCAGGATAGACTACGCGACACCATGGAAGTCGGCAGCATTGATGTTAATATAATGACGAAACTGGATCGCGCCAACCTTGATAAAGAAGGCAAACCTCTGCCCGGCGAATTTTCCGACGCCCTTGCCGCCCTTCGCGGATACGCTGAAAGCAAATTAAAGTCTGCTATGGTGTTATCGGCCGGCCTCAATCAGAAATTGTACAGCTATATGGAAGGATTCAAAGATTTTTATGCGGATACAACCGGGCAAATCAAAAAGAAGATCGTTTTAAAAGTCAGTGATTACCGGTCATCATTCATCCAGGGTAAATTTTTTGCCAAAAAAGGATTGTGGGTTTCTGAATACCGCGTTGAATCGGGACTTAATTGCGGCGGGCATGCCTTTGCGACAAACGGGACTTTGCTCGGCCCTATTTTGGATGAATTTAAAAACAAACGTGATGAACTTATTTCAAAATTGCATACTGTTTACAATAACGCCTTAAAAATGAAGAACCTCAATCCTTTTTCTCATCCGCATGAGATTATTGTGACAGCGCAAGGCGGTATCGGGACACACAAAGAAGACATCTTCCTGCAATCACATTTCCAGTTGGATGGTACCGGCTGGGGAACCCCGATTCTTCTATGCCCTGAAGCTTCCACCCTCGATGACAAAACAATGAAGAAATTAACCGAAGCCACTTCAAAAGATCTGTACCTCAGTGATGTTTCTCCTTTAGGCGTACCGTTCCAGAATCTTCGCACAAGCAGTTCGGAAGAGGAAAAGCAGCGTCGCGCCAACACGGATCAACCGGGGAGTCCTTGCGTCCGAAGCCATTTATGTTTCAATACCGAGTTTACCGACAAACCTGTCTGCACAGCCTCCCGAGCGTATCAAAAATTGAAACTGGAACAATTGAAAAATGAGGCTTTGAGTGAAGAATGTTTTAAGGCGCAACGCGCCGCGATGATCGACAAATCCTGTATCTGTTATGAACTTGGAAATGGCGCACTTATTAAATACGGTATTGTGAAAGAAGATAATCATTATGTAGCGGTCTGTCCCGGGCCGAATTTGGCCTATTTTTCTGATATTATTTCATTAAAAGATATCGCAGAACACATATACGGGCACAAAAGCATTCTCAATGCTACCTATCGTCCTAATATGTTTATTGAAGAGTTGATGATTTACATTGAATATTTTATGAAAGAAATCAAGCAAGCCCAAGCTTCGTTAAATGACAAGCAAAAAAAATCTTACCAGCAATTCCTCAATAATCTTCTTAACGGCGTCGATTACTACAAAGACCTTTTCCCCAAAATGCTTGCTGAATCAAAAGAATACCACCGCAAGGCGCTTGATGAACTGCACGAATTACGAACAAAACTCGAAAATTTTGTCAACAGCATTTCCTTCCTCAAAATTGAAGCAGCGCCTCTTCCCTGCAGCTAAACAAAGCCACAAAAAGGCACGCCAAATTATGAATTTGGACGAACGGTTGATGAATCGCGGACATCTTTAGTGATTTTCATCGAACAAAAATCCGGTCCGCACATCGAGCAGAATTTTGAATCTTTATTATCTGCTTTTGAAAGGGTTTTATCATGGTAGGCTTTCGCTGTAGAAGGATCCATCCCCAAGTTGAATTGGTCCTCCCAACGAAAGTCGAAACGGGCTTTAGACATCGCCAGATCCCATTCTTTTGCTAACGGATGTCCTTTTGCCAAATCAGCAGCGTGAGCAGCGATTTTGTGAACGATGATCCCTTGTTTAACATCTTCTTTATCAGGCAGGCCCAAATGTTCCTTAGGGGTAACATAACATAACATCGCCGTCCCCAGCCATCCGATCATAGCCCCGCCAATCGCTGAACTGATATGATCATAACCGGGTGCCACATCAGTAATCAACGGACCCAATGTATAAAACGGCGCGCCATGGCACAACTTTTTTTGTTTCGTCATATTGTCTTTAATCAAATCAAGCGGGA
This sequence comes from Candidatus Omnitrophota bacterium, assembly GCA_023139575.1. GTDB lineage: Bacteria > Omnitrophota > Gorgyraeia > Zapsychrales > JANLHA01 > JAGLNJ01. The sequence goes on from JAGLNJ010000054.1 coordinate 10,643, forward strand.
CATGTCCCGGCCCCTCGATCATCACCTGAACATCATGATTCCAGGCGATTTCCGTTAGATCACCCAGAGTTGTTAATTCCGCAAACTGCGCCGTATCATTGGCATCAGCTATGCATCCGGGGCGTAATCCATCCCCTAAAGAGACGCCTACATCGTATTGCCGTAAAATCGCGCAGATATCATCAAAATGTGTGTATAAGAAATTTTCCTTATTATGATGCAGACACCATTTGGCTAAAATGGATCCTCCGCGTGACACAATACCGGTAACGCGTTGATTAGTCAGGGAAACGTGATTTAATAACAAACCGGCATGAATGGTGACATAGTCTACACCTTGACGTGCCTGTTCAAGCAAGGTCTCTTTATAAACATCCCAGGATAAAGCTTCAATAACACCGTTTACCTTCTCCAACGCCTGATAGACAGGCACTGTGCCAATCGGCACAGGAGAATTCCGGATAATCCACTCACGGGTTTCGTGTATATTGGGCCCGGTGGATAAATCCATGACGGTATCGCCTCCCCATCTTATCGCCCAAACCATTTTCTCTACTTCTTCAGCGATCCCGTAAGAAATGGCGGAATTACCGATATTTGCGTTAATCTTAACGAAAAAATTTGCGCCAATTATCATAGGCTCTGACTCAGGATGATTAATATTGGCGGGCAGGATCGCTCTGCCTTCGGCAATCTCTTGACGGACAAATTCCGGCTCACACCCTTCACGAATCGCGACAAATTCCATCTCAGGCGTGATAATCCCTTTCCTGGCGTAATGCATCTGGGTGACAGTTCGTTCGGGCCGGGCTTGTAATCGTTCATGTTCCTTGAATGAGCCGGCACCTGAAACCTCATCATCGTCTATGGACGCGATGTCAGCGCGCTCTTTAATCCATCCTTCGCGTACAGCCGTTATCCCTTTGGTTATATCGATCATACAGTCGGGATCGGTAAACGGTCCGGAAGTATCATAAAGGGATATGCGAGTCGTTTCCTTATCATTCAATGTGACCTCACGGAACGGGACATTGACGGAAGAATGGATTCCCCCTTTCCGGTAAATCTTTTTTGAGCCCGGAAAAATCTGATAGCTCAAATCAATATTTTTAATTTCATCATGCAAATTTGACATTTTCATTTTCCCGGAATAAAAAGTTACTTATCATATCCCTCTGGTGAATAAAATAACGCCAGGCTTATCGTGAAACTATGAATGAAATTCTCTCCACCGACCGGACCAATTTCACCCGCGCTGAAGAATCCTGACAAAGGGACATTGCCCATGTATTTTTTTATTATATCAACATCGTGATTCTTTTCGCGGAAAAAGTTCTCTCCTCTCCCTGTACAGGAAAAGGCCAAGATAGCTTCAGGTTTTAACTGTGAATAATTCTGTTTTTGTTTCTCAAGCATAATATGCAAATCTTCGGTAGCAGAAATAGCGTCACGGACATGGAATTGAACAGTCTGTCCCTGCTCAATATAATCAGCCACTGCCCCCGCGCCGATGTTTTCATCAATGCCCAGCAGCATACGTATCAGAAAGTCCCCGCGTCTTAGCTTATGAATATATTCATCCATGGCTACTCCGAGGAAAATGGCTTCCTGTGCCAGGATTTTATCCTTCATGGACGCTTGTTCTAATTCTTTTTGCAAAATTTCATACAAAGGCTGCCCGGCTAATTCGTAAATAATGTTGCCATCTGCTTTGGTGACGATGTAATTTTTTCCGAAAGGACGGCAACCCTGCGAGACAATCGTATGCATATTGATGTTGCCTGTAAGAATAACGCCAATCATGCCCTCATCATATTGTGTATCATTCAAATGCAAAGAGTTTTCCCTGGAACGGGTATCGCCACTTATTAAACCTCCCACAACCGGGCAATCCGGATAAGCTTCATTAATGCCTTCAACAAAAAGACTCATGTCAATCGAAAATGGATTTGGCATGGCGATGAATTTCGGGCTTTCGTTGGGATAGACGTTCAGCGCATTATACCAGTCGTCTTCTTCAGTGAAATCCTCAATTTGTGATTGGGTAAAATAAAAAGGAGTAATCCGCACATCATCAAATTGCATCAAAATCAAAGAACACGCCGGCTTAAGTTCTATCTCAATATCTATTGACAAGACCCCGGCGCAAGAGCAGGACAAAATATTTACCACATCGATTTTGTTCTTTAAAGCGGCAAAAATTTCAGCCGTTTTGCTTTTGCTGAATGAGGACACGAATAAAAACCCCAAATTAAAAGTGCCGCTGACATCGTGAGTCAACTGTTTTATTATTCTTTCTACATCAAGGTCAGTAGATAATCTTTGGATGGTTTTCATCTAAAAAAATCCTTCAAGAAAACTCCTCCCTTCGGTCATCATAACTTCTTGCTTTCTCAGAAAAGGAGTTTTCAGCAGTATTTGGAAAATTTTATACTAAACTGTGAAAAAGGCATTAATTAAACAAGCCACTTTATGGAGCATCCCATGGCAGGTTTTTGATCCTTAGGGACGGACAGGCCAGCCGCGTGATTATTCATCTAAAGCCATATCACTCGCCTCTGCCAGCCGTTCAAACGTGTTTTATTATAAGTGTCTTTTATGTCGTGTCAAGATAATTAACCTTACCTTACCTTTAACATAAAAATGAGACACGCATCAGAAAAAACAAAAAAATCGAATAATCACCAACTCATTAACCATGAATTTCAGGGGATGACAAGAATACAAGTAAATCAGAAAAAAACTAAAAACAGCGACATAAATTCATCGCGCTTTTCTTTTGCAATTATTTTCATAAACTATTATAATGTATAAAGATATAATCTTAACGAAAGGTTTTTACATGAGTATTTATCCGGAAATTATTTTCGAACAAATTGAAATTGGTCCAATGGAGAATTTTATTTATTTTATCGGTGAGCTGAGCACTAAGAAAGTTGCCGTCATAGATCCGGCATGGGATATCAATTTTATTAAGCAACATGCTGCCGGCAAAGGCTTTACCATCACCCACCTGCTTTTGACCCATGGTCACTTCGACCACATAAACGCTATTGATGGCTTTCAGCAAGGCAATCTGCAGGTTGTTGTCTCAAAACATGAACCAAAAATTTCATCCCCGCCGGACCTCAATCTTGTCAAGGTTGACAATGGCGACATCATCAATATCGGGAATATCGCGCTAAAATGCATCCACACTCCCGGCCATTCCTGTGGCTCCCAATGTTTTAAGTATAAAGACATCCTGTTGACCGGCGATACATTATTTATTGATGGCTGCGGCCGTTGTGATTTACCCGGTGGCAATGCTGAATCCATGTTTGAATCACTTAATACCAGAATCCGGCCATTGCCTGATTCAACCATCATCTTTCCGGGACACGATTACGGCAACGAAAGATCAGCCACCCTCGCCGCCCAAAAGAAAACCAATCCTTATTTGACGGCAGAAACATTGAATGATTTCCTGCATAAAAGAATGGGGATACCAACTACTTGATTTGATAGGCCTCATCTTCCGGCAGTTTCAACCGGCTGAATATTGTTTTATGGATAAGCATGCTGTAGATATTAAAGGGCAGGAGCTTTCTTAAGAAAGCCTGTGTTTGTGTTTCAATATCCGGAATATTTCGAAAGCGCGGATTTTTCGCCTTAATCAAATTCTCAATTAATATCGCGATCTCCTCAGGATCTTTGTGGCAATCATCCACATAATCTTTCACACGGCTTTCCATGAATCTGGAAATGGGATGATAGGGGCTTCCTTCATTATAAAAATTCCTGCCGTAACGCGCGTTTTCGTAAAATATCTTCGTCCGATAAGTGCCCGGTTCAATGAGCAGCACGTCAATACCGAAAAACTTCAACTCATAACGCAAACTCTCACTAAACCCTTCCAGCGCCCATTTGCTGGCGTTATAGGCCCCGAAGCATGGTGAACCTGACAGCCCCGCGGAGCTGGAAATGTTTATGATCTTCCCCCTCTTTCTTTGACGCATCATGGGAATGACCATTCGGGTGACATTCTGGACACCAAAGAAATTTGTTTCAAATTGCTCGCGAATCTCATTTTCATCTAAATCCTCAAAAAAACCGCCCAGCCCATACCCGGCGTTATTGACCAAGACATCAATATATCCGTATTTATCCCCAACCTCCTCAATGGTTTTTTTAATACTGTCTTTATCAGTCACATCTAAAAAAAGGAGATCGATCTCTCCTCCTCGGCGTTCAACTTCCTCCAACAATGCCGCGCGTTTGTTAAAATCGCGCATCGTCGCGATAACCTTATGTCCTTTTGCCGCCAATCTTGCTGCCGTTAAAAGGCCGAAACCGCTGGAGCATCCTGTTATGAGAATAACGTTTTTTTGAGAAGTATTTTCCATTCTGGATCCTTTTGTGGAAAATCAATTTAGTTTATTGAATTGTTTTCTGGATCAACAAAGAGTCCAGGATTACCAATGCCAGCATGGCCTCAACGACCGGAACGACGCGCGGACAAATACACGGATCATGCCTCCCCTTAACCTGAATCGTTTGTGGATTCCCCTCGATATCAAAAGTTTTCTGTTCTTTTGCTATAGAAGACGGAGGTTTCACCGCGATACGCAAAATGATGTCTTCGCCGTTTGAAATACCGCCGAGAATCCCGCCCGCGTAATTATGTTCACTTTTCAACTTACCGTCTTCTTTTTTGTAAACATCATTATGCTGTGACGCGCGCATTTTTGTGGCGGCAAAACCCGCGCCGAATTCAATACCCCTTACTGTCCCTAAAGACATCAAGGCGTAAGCGATACGCGCGTTTAATTTATCGAACACCGGATCCCCTAATCCGGCAGGGCACCCTTTCACAACCGCTTCCACAACACCTCCGATGGAATCACAATCCTCGCGGGCTTCTTCAATTTTCGCGATCATCAGATCCGCCACGTCAAGATCCGGAGCGCGCGCGATATTCTTTTCGATCACATCCAGATCAATTTTCTTCGCGTAAATATCCCCCACGGCCAAAGTATAGGCAACAGGTTTAATGCCTTGCTCTTCGAGTATCTTTTTGGCCACTGCCCCCGCGGCGACACGGCAGGCGGTTTCACGGCCGGAAGCGCGGCCACCACCGGTGTAGTCTCGTATACCGTATTTTTCCTGAAAAGTATAATCGGCATGACCCGGCCGAAAAATATCTTTGATGTCCTCATAATCTTTCGAACAAACATCTTGATTGCGTATTAAAAGGGCCAATGACGTGCCGGTCGTCTTCCCATTAAAGACCCCGGAGAGAATTTCGACTTTATCGCTTTCAGCCCGGTGAGTCGTGATCTTGCTTTGCCCGGGACGTCTGTGATCAAGGTCTTTTTGAATATCGCTTTCATCCAAAGAGATGTTTGGCGGAACACCGTCAATAACAACGCCTATGGCGGGCCCATGACTTTCCCCGAAAGTTGAGATCTTGAATATATTGCCGAAGGTATTGCCTGCCATACAAACTCCCCTGGTTTAATAATTATAAATCGGTAATAGCGCCTTTTGACGCGCCGGACACCGATTTCATGTATTTATATAAAACACCCTTACGATAACGCGGTTTGGGCTGTTTCCGATTCGTCAATCTTTGCTGTATCTCTTTTTCTGAAAGGCGGATATCAATAGTATGTCTTTTGGCGTCAACAGTAATTATATCACCATTTTTTACAATAGCCAGCGGCCCGCCAACAAAATCTTCAGGGGGAACGCGCCCCATGACAAACCCGTGACTCTCCCCGGGAAATTATTGCTCTTATTTATTTTAAAAGATAACGCCCGCGCTCAGGCAGAGGGGGCCGAACCCGATAGGGCGCGGGTTCCGATTGCCCGGGTTAGATAATTACACCCTTAATTCCATCCCATAATTTTTCAAATATTTTATTATTTTAAAGAAAGCTTTTGAAATAGTTTCTGCCTTAATAATTTTGATTTTAGGAATCTCAATAAAATCATGTTGATCTTGAAATCTTAGTGTAATGATTACTGGCGTTTTATTTGATTCATTTACCGTATTTCATGTGATTGTTTTTTCATTTTTTTTCCTTCCCACAAAAATCAACTGCCCTGACCAAGCGAAGCGCGGGAAGGGTCAGCTGCATTGCCTTAGAAGATTTATTGTGTATTTGGTAATTCCCCAATAAGATCCTGACTAGAAATTATTTTTTCACCTTGTTCTTTAGCTTCAATCGCATATTTTAAAGGATAGTTGTCTCCATGTTTATAGTATGCAATGGGTTTACTCAAAAGGCTCTTCGCTTTCGAATAAGATAATGCTTTTTTTGCAGGAAATAAAAATCCCATCAAACCCGCACAAATTGCAGTTATCAGAGAAGAAATACCAGCTATTTGATAATTTTTAAATAATATTGAAGAAGAAATTATAGATCCAATAACAACTATCGAGCCAAGTATATAATGAACCCACCACCAGAAGCTACTCAATCTCTCCCACTTTTTTAGTGTATCCGTATATTCTCTATCTATTTCTTTCATTTTTCTCCTTCTAACGCCTCGCGTAACCGGCGGCATAAAGTGTCGGGAGCGATAGCGAGCGACGCTTTATACCGTCCTAGTTGACGCGATTGTTCTGCATTAAAGCTTATTCATCGTACCGCAACCGAAAGAGCAGCTACGATACCTAAAAAAATGGTGCACAATATTTTACTTGGCTGGGTAAGCTGCTCTTTCCATGTCTTACAATGCTTCCCCCAACGTTTCCATTTTTCAGGAAGAACATTCTCTTTACCAGACGCACTAGCTATATCGAAGAGTCCCATTTCTATCATTGTCTTGCAAATCACTACTTCAGCTTCAGCTAGAAGTTTTCGCTGTTTCATTTGCCAACTAGCAGAACCGAAGGAAACTAGAAGAACCATCAGTATGCCAATTGATTTTCCAAATAATGTTGTAATTGGTATTATGGGTTGAGCTTTAGAGAGTAGCATCGCACCCGTGATGGCAATAAGAATCGTCGATGACCAAGTGAAAATTTGTTGCTCTCGGGATCTACGAAACTGAAGTTCCTCACGGATTGTCGTATGAATTAACCCTAATTGTTCATCTCGTGTTTTAGTCATATGTATCTATGCAGAACGCCGCTAATCAGCCGCACGGCTTTTTGCGTCGGCTGCATTAGCCTGGTTATGCGAAGTCATTTGCCAACATCTGTTTCAATATAGTATTTTTTTATGGCCGCTTTAGTAAAACCTATCTTCTACACTTGGAGGG
>JAGLNJ010000055.1 GCA_023139575.1 Candidatus Omnitrophota bacterium
TAACACAGATAGTTCTGAGATATGACTGTTAACATCCTTTTGTTTAATCTTAGCAACAACTGAACCGCATTGCATATGGATAATTGGTTGGTGCCCATCACGCCTATATGGTGTTGCCGTTAATCCCAAGATATATTTTGATTTAGCCTGCATCATAACCCTTTCAAAAGATACCGCTCCAATATGATGACATTCATCTACAATAATAAAACCGTAATCAGCTATTCGATCCTCAACAACAGCTTTTCGTTCCATGCTTTGAATCATTGCAACATCAACGACTCCAAAAGACTTGTCCTTTCCTGAACCGATTTGCCCAATTTCTTTGACTTCAATTCCAAGAAAAGCAGATATCTGTAATTTCCATTGCTCCATAAGCGGTTTTCTATGCACAAGAATCAGAACATTCGTTTTTCTTTTTGCCATCATATAAACTGCAAGAACAGTTTTTCCAACACCCGGCGGAGCCACCAAAATACCAACATCCTTTTTATTTAATTTTCCCACTGCTTTTTTCTGTTCATCCGTAAGATTACCTTCGAATTTAAATTTTGTCTTTTCTCCAGAAAATCGTTTATCCTCTATTTTAGCATCAACACCATACTCACCTAAAATTGAACAAACATCCTCAATGCATCCTTTTGGTAAAGCTAAGTAACCATCAATAATCTCAGCACAACAAATTATTCGTGGCGTTGCATGAGTTGAAAACCGCATGCCTTGACGGCGATAAAATTCCGGATTATGAAAAGCCGCCAAACGTTTAAGCTGATTTAACAAAACGGAAGGCACATTATCAGTTTTAATGTATATGCGATTAGCAAGAACCAACTCCAATGAATCTGGCAGATCAGATATATTCACCTTATACTGCGATTTACCTGAAGGGAGCCTCATCCAAGGAGCCTTCCAGCCGGATAGGCTGGGATCATTTTCATCTTGAGGACTTTTCCTAACACCCTCAATTTGATTCTTTTCAAATGAATCTTTCGTAAGTTTTTCAACATCACGATATGTCATTTTCTTTAATGATGACAGGTAGCGCCATTGATCTTCATATGGCTTGCCTTCACAATCGATAAACACACTATTACCATATTTCCTGACTTGTTGTTGCAATGGCAAAGCAATCAAATTACCAAAACCGCCTTTAGGCAAAGTATCCTGATTTGGAAACAATCTATCATAGCTTTTCATGTCTAATTGATAACGATTGGCCATGGTTTTAGATATTAAAAAACTACCAAGTTTCCTTGCTATAGAAGCAGGTATTTCCTCAGAAAAAAAGATCCATGCATGAGCACCATTTCCTGATTGGGATATCTCAATTGCAACCGGAACATCTTTGACCTCACATGTCTTCTTGAACGCCATAACATCATCCATCCATTCCCCTTTATCAAAATCGACCGCAAGGAAATAGCAATGCTCGTTTTTAAGCATTGGATAAATACCTATCACTTGTTGCCCTGCAAGATGATTAACTAAAATTTCTTCACTTAAATGCACGAGTTCCCGATTGGAACAATCCGCGCATTTAATTGCCGGCTTTTTGCACAATCCCGCAACCCATTCATTTTGACAAACCGGACTATAACCTTTTTTCCCTGTCTTTTTGCTAAACCATAAACGGGCATATACATCAGCCCGTCCTCTGAATAGACTTTTGAAAAGACGTATTTTTTCTTCTTTAGTTAATGAATTTGATATTGATGATGATTCTTGTTTGGCAGGGGGTTCAGCAGATAAACTATTTAACTCAGATAAAAGCTTTTCCTTGAGCTTACTAAGAACATCTATCTGAGAGTCAACATTTTTTAATTTCTCTAAGACTTGTTTTCGTAATTGCTCGTTATTCACTTTTTAATATTACTCGATTTATTATTAACACATTTCTTTTTGACGGCCAACAGATATCAGCTTATTTCAACAACTCCTGCGCAGTATAAAGATTATAAAACGCCTCCGGAATAAGCGCCTTAATACGATTGAGATTATCAAGCGGCGCCTTTAGCATCAACGATGCCAATTCAGAAATACGCTTCGGACTCCATCGAAACTCGTTGAGAGTGTGCCCTTTGGATTGTGTTTTTAATAAAGCTGCCAAAAGAACTGCGCGCGAGGCCGAAATCTTTGCCTCTTCAAGTCGAAATTTCGTATTCACAAGATGGCTCGAAACTTTACTGATACCATCTGTCAATATCTCTGTATGCTTATCCCTTGGAGCTCCCCTCAATCCAAGGCCACATATCATAATACCCGTGCAAAAAGTATCTTCAATTGCCTGCTCCTGCGTATACTTGCCGCTTCGATAGCGAATTTCTGCCTCCGAAAGAGCCTTATAACTTTTGCCAACCAAAACAATGTCTTCTGCCGCATTAAAAAGCTCACTTACGTCAAAAAGCTGTTTAATGATCTGCATGCTTGATTTCTTGGCGTAATGAACACCTATCGTATTGGGTGCAAAAGCCGTCAGTTTATCTCCCAACAGACAATCGATAGTAGGCATGCGAACCTTTACGGATTTCTCCAACTCGATAAAAGACACCTTGATCGGATTAAACTCTATCTTCGGATAAAGATCTTTCTCTTCAAGAATATCGAGAAGCACGTAATCACGCCTATTGGATATAGCGGAGTTATAAAAAAACTTAAAATGCGTCCGGCGCGGCAATCCCCGCTCGCCACGATCGTCTGGTTCACAACCTAAAAAAGGAAATTTGTTGCCGATATCAGCCAAATTTGGCTCATATTCGGTATGCGGCATATCAGTCACAATATCGATATCTATGGATAACCTGTGAAATTCCTTTAAAAGCAAAATCATACTAGTTCCGCCTTTGAAGACAAACGGCACACAAGACTCACCTAATGCGCACAGTAAGGCAAGAGCGTGAATAGACTTCTCCAGCAAAGCGGGATCGACTCTTCCCATCTCGCTCCTTTTTCTGATTACCCATTCTTTTGTAAAACATTGATCTGCAATCATAAAAATAATCAGCTTCAGCCACTTCTTTCTAAAAAGTGGCTCAGATTGATTTTATCCGCTCAATTAAATTTTTGGTCTTTAATTTGCGCCTTTTGGCATAGTTAAGCAATGCCCCGATATCAACCCGCCCGGCTGTAAGAACGTTCCCCAGTGTCCGATAATATTCATCTTCATCCACGAGATTCAAAGCGGCTGCCTCTACAAAAAAGTCCACAACGATTTTTTCCATATTCGCCACGTGACCGCTTAAAGGTTCACGAGTAATAGCTGGCCGGATGACTACCATTTTTTCCCCAACGCTGAATTTTCGCGCGTCATTCCCGCGCGGATTCAACCATACATCGTAGCCGGAATCCCTTAAAAAGTCATAAACACCACGCATGTCATCGCGATCCAGATAAACAAACATAACGAATCGCGCAAGCATGTGATGGGCAAATGATTTTAACTGCTCTGTAGACCAAATCGAAAAAGAAAGAAGCGGGTATTTTTTCTCTATTGCCGTGACCATTTTCTTAATCGGTTTCCGGTCCAATTCAAACGGCTGCTTGACAAACGAGTACCATCCCCTGCCAGCGCCATATAAAATGCCTTCTTTGTTAAAATCCACCAAATATCTATTTAAAGTATCCAGGCGTCCTTCAGGGACAAGATTGCACAAATCTTCTCTGCTGAAATATCGCCGATGCCCTTGCAGCTTCTTTCCTATTTCTTTCTTGAGTAAGTTCTTAAAGTCTATTTTATTCGTCTTGGTCAATATTAACCTCCGATCCTATTCATAATCATCCAAGTCAAATTTATCCTTCTTAAACTGGACTTTGAGCGAATAGCAGCCCTTCTCTTTTTTCACAGATAAAACCTTGATCTCCCCAGTCATATCCGGATCCTCCATATAGCCAGCCTTAGTATCACACTCAAACTCAAAATAAACAGGGCCTCCGCATGTGGAACTGGAACGCGAATTACATTCATGGATCACAATTTTTTTGAGATTAAGAATAATATCTTTGTCCTTTAAGTCTTTTTGTATTTTACTCATAGGTTTCCTTTCACTTTTCCCTAGAAATATTTTCTTTAACCTTCAAATTATTTCCTATATGATTAGATCATATATTAATTAAACCTTTAGCTTCCCCTGCAGGAAATCCGACCTCGGAGGGATACATTTTATAAACTGGGCGATGCGTGGAAATACTTCAACATCAACCATCTAACATGAATCAATTCAGATTGCGAAGGTTGCCACTGAAACTCGTCCAAATTATTTCTCTTTTGATTCAGCGCCTTCGGAAAGTTTTCTCACTTTGGGCTCCTCTGGTTCTTGATCTTGCGCCTGGTCTTGCTGTTTATCTTTTTCTTCATCAAGCATTTGGAGTACCTCCTTACTATAATTTAAAACACTAACTTTAAGAATGTTATCTTCTATATTATATTTCAAGAAAAATGGAAAAGAGCTCAATACAACAAAACATATCATTCCAGTTAATGCGACATAAGACTTTTTCAAATATCCAATTTTATTATCATTACTTGTAATGTTTGTATCCGAACAATTCTTATAATATTTTGTCAGAAGGCCGGAGAACCGCTCCATTAAAACTTTTTCAATATTATCTGTGTTATGTTTTTCTAAATACTTTCTTAATCTTACAAAATAATCATCAAGTATGGAAGGCTTAGGAAGATAATCAAAAGTATGCCAAAATAAACCACGAATCACATAATAAATAGAAAATCCTGCACTTAATAAAGCCCCGGCAAAAAACACTACATACAAAACCGTAACCACATCAAGCTCACAGAATATCGAAAGATTTTTTAGAAAATAAACCAACCCACCTAACAATAAAATTAAGATGGTAAGAGGAATTCCAAATCTTGTATTTATTTTATGTTTTCTCTCTATTTCAAAATAATATGTTTCTTTAAACAGGCAACCTAATTTATTGTCTAAATTTTCCATCTTATATCCCTTTTAAATCTCGACCAACAAATTCAGCAGAACTCCTCCAAGCCCCTTTAATCTTGTTGTCTTCAGTGGGATCTTTATAATAAACACCTTTCCACTTCTTTCCCATATTCCATTCCCATTTTTAGATGATTTAAACTCAATTCGTATTCTGGCGCTCTCAGAACCTCTCGCAATCCATTCTCCTTCCAATTCGTCCATGAGTCCCGAACCGCTGGATTCTCCGCATAAGCACATAGATATGGCGCGCAGAATGGTTGTCTTGCCTATACCATTATCACCTAGCATCACACATCCCCGAGGAGTTCCTTTCTCATCCTCAAAGTTCAAAATAGCCTTGCCAAAACATTTAATATTTTCTAGTTCAACTTTTGCAATATACATTACTTTTTCCTCCCCACCAATTCATCCAAACTAACTTTAAATACATCGGCAATCTTTCTCAACGTTTCAAGAGTAGGATTCTTATTGACGCCGGATTCTATCTTTAGAATTGTACTGTAGGTAATGTCGGTTTTCTTGGCTAGTTCTTCCTGTGACAACTTGCTTTTTTTTCTGAGTTTCTTTATATTCGTGGAAAGCATTTATTTCTTCTCCTATCTATTAATTGAAGAACATTGGCAATAGGATTATATTGCTTGTAATGTATTGATATATTACTAGAAGAGCTCAAAAATGTAAACTAAAAATATTATTCCTTAAATCGCTCAAAATCCTTTTCCGAAATATGGTTCACCATCAATTCCGCTAAGCGTTTATAAATTTCGTCCCATGCTTCATCCGGCAGTGAATCAAAATTATCGGTAATATTTAATTTAGGCGCTATTAATCTCCGCGTTTTCCTTATGGATTTCCTTGCTCGCGGGCTGGATTTACAGATTGGTTCTTCGTACAATTTTTCTAATGCTTCCTTTGTCTCATCAGCTATCAGGCTGATATAAATTTCTGTCGTTTTAATCGACGAATGTCCGAGTTGTTCTTTAACGAGTTTAATATTTCGGCTGGCCTTAAGAAGAAAAGTACCATAGGTATGGCGAAGGCAATGGATGGAGTATTTCTCTGAAAGCTTGACTCTTCGGATGCAGCGCTTGAATGATTTTTGAAGAGTTCGCTTAGATATTGGAGATTCCGCCGTTGACGAAAGAATAAAACTTTCGGGTTCATTATCCAATCTAAACTTTTTTCGTATTTGTAAAAACTCCAGGCATGTTTGTTTAAAACCATCATTGATCCAAACGCAACGTTTTTTATCTCCTTTCCCCTTCTGAACAATAATCGACGATTGTTTTCCTTTGATTAGAATGTCGCCGATTTTTAACTGCCGCATTTCATCAACACGCAATCCGGTAAACAAACCCAGTTCAATCATAAACCAATCCCGAACAAGATAAAACTTCTTCTCGTTAATCCCCCGCTCTTTCGGTTTCCGGCAACTGTGGCGCAGAAGATCACTTTCCACAATATCCAGAATTTTATCTTCCCCAACAATCCATTGATGTTTCTTTTTCCTCGGTTCACTTTTCATCTGTTTGGTGAACCATTGAAATACTCTCATATTGAACACAAAAGGCTCGAACTATAAAAAGATTGCGAAAATATCACAACTTCTCGACGAGTTGCTCTTAATAATGATTAAGTTAGAAAACGCAAGACGCAGCAAGAGGAAAAAGCCGCCGGAGAATAATTGTTAACCACTTTGCAGGGAGAATTTAACATTAAGAGGGAAATTCGAAAGGAGGATTCATATTACAGATGAAATGTGAACCGTAATTTTTGAGAGTTTAAGCAGACTGACTATTATTCTAACTTACTGATAATAAACAAGAAAGAAAACTTTCCAATACTATTTCGAAAGCAGTTCGAGTCCTGCACGGTCATAAAAAAATGAGCCGCCATAAGTCATTGATACACAACAACTTACAACGGCTCAGTAAAAACTCCCCGTGTACGACTGCTGTAAGAACTTTTCGTATTCTTTTGAGCTACAAAAGTTTACACGTATTTCCAAGCGTAAAATTGCCCGGCTAAAGAGGCAGGAAGCATATGTTAACCCGATTGAACAGGTGCGTGCATACCAGAAGATGATGAAAACCGAAGGATTAAATCAAAGTCAGTTGGCCGAAAAGCTTAAAATTTCACGAGTGCGTGTTCATCAACTCTTTAGCCTTCTAAAACTACCACAGGATCAACAAAAACACATATTGAAACATGGAAAGGAAAAAATAATTACGGAAAGAAAATTAAGAAATAAACACAATCACTTTGGATGATCTCACGTTGGTCACATAGATGTCCACACAATGATCCTTGAATGACCTTCATGCGACGCATAAGTTTATTATTTGCAATAGTTTATGTTGTCAAATAATGTTATCTCTTGGTAGGAGTTACAGAAAATTTTGTTTGCTGCAGTTATATCGTTTTTGCCTATGTTGAAACGGATTATGCCCGTGCCCGTTAGGGTATTAGCCGTATGTTAACCGAGACCGGGCTTAAGTCTTTTCAGGCAAGCGTCTGTTCAGGTATATTTATAGGCTTATTTTGTGTGTAGGGCCTAATTAGTTTATGTAGGCTACATCCAGGAACAAGCTCCATTAATTTGGCCAACACCTCTTTGGTATTATGCGTGTCGGCCAATTGCCACAATTCTTCAACATCATCGAATAGTTTTTCTTGATCAAATACCCCCGGCTTACCAACAAATATCCTGTCACTCGCCGTCTTCTGCAGCCCTTCTTCGTCCGTCAAAAGCTCCTCGTAGAGTTTTTCTCCGGGCCGCAGACCGATAAACTTGATTTTAATATCCTTGTCGGGTTCGAAACCGGATAATTTGATCAATGACTTGGCCATGTCCAGAATCTTGATAGGTTCGCCCATCTCAAGTACATATACCTCGCCCCCTTTAGCCATTGTCACTGTTGTTAGAACTAATTGAACCGCTTCAGAAATCGTCATAAAATAACGTACTACTTCCGGATGGGTAACAGTGACCGGCCCGCCATTGGCGATCTGTTTCTTAAATAATGGCATCACGCTCCCGTTACTATTTAATACATTTCCAAAACGAACCGCACTGAATATTGTTTCACACTTTCCTGTCATCGATTGAACAACCATTTCAGCGATCCGCTTAGTGGCCCCCATCACATTCGTTGGTTTAACCGCTTTATCAGTAGAGATCATCAGAAATCGTTGGACTTTATGTTTAGCTGCTAACATCGCTATGTTTTGTGTTCCCCAAATGTTATTCTTGACCGCCGCCGCCACATTATCTTCCATTAAAGGAACGTGCTTATAGGCTGCAGCATGAAAAACAATATCAGGCTGAAAATATTGAAAAATTCCATCCAAAGTTTTTTGAGACTGAACATTAGCAACAACGGGGATATGCCGGTCCTTCTTATTTCCCTCCCGAAGTTCTGCATCTATGGTGTAAACATTATGCTCTGAACTATCTAATAAAATTATCCGCTTAGGACTGTATAAGATGACCTGCCGGCATAATTCCGAACCAATCGAGCCGCCGGCTCCGCTTACCATAATAACCTTACCGGAAAAATATTGCGCTATTCCCTCTCTGTCTCCCAAGTTCAAATCACGGCCAAGAATATCTTCCGGATCAACGTTCTTAATCTTGTCAATGCTCACGCGGCCATCCAAGATATCAAACAGCGAAGGTGCCTTCTTCACTTGGACCCCGGAGGCTTCACACTGGGATACGATTCGTCTCATTTCGTCACTTTTGATCGAGGGCATCGCAATAACGATCGCCTCAATCCCTTTCTGATAAGCGATCTTTTTAACATCAGAGATTTTTCCCAGCACAGGTACCCCGTGTATCAGCATTCCCTTCTTTTTAGGATCATCATCAAGAAACCCGACAGGATTAAAAGGAAAATTTTTCTTCCTGAGCATATCCCGAATGAAGCTTTCCCCGGCGTCCCCAGCCCCTATAATAAGGATTTTCTGCGTCTGAGAAGCAAAACTTTTTCCCCTCCAAAAATATACCATATGAATGGACAGCCGAATTCCTGAGACAAAGGCTGTTGCCAGGGTCATTAGCATCAATATGACCGTTCTAGGAAATGTCCAATTGTTCGTAAAATAAAGGGCTACGATAAAGGCCAAGACGCTGATGAAGACGCCCCCGGCGAAGCGGACGATGTTTCTGTTGGTCATATAGCGCCAATCGTGATCGTAAAATTCGCAATAAGAGAAGACGATGAGACTGATGAGGCTGTACGCCCAACAGGAAAGGAGGTACTTGTTCATCCAGTGGATGGGAACATCCGTATCGAACCTGAAAAAAAGTGAAAAAATAAAGGCCGCATTAATAGCCGCCATATCTACAAGCATTAACAAAATCTTTCTTTTTGAAATAGGTTTTATCATTTTTGTTATCATTCCTATAGTATTCGCAATACAAATCAACATCTTTTCAAACTTTAATTTGAGACGAGAATGACCTGCTCAAAATGCCCAAATTTGTTTTGCGAATACTTTATTTGTCCTTAATGCACTTAAATCTGTTCAATTGGGTTGCATAAAATTCGGGTACACATACCGATTTGTATCACCGGCAGCAAAAAGCAAACCGAGGAAAGCGCAGCGATTTTTGCTGTTCAAGTGAATGCGTTTGTTAAGCTTATCTATTTTTTCCATCTACTACCGCCACCCACTTATCTCCTATTTTATGCAAATCCACATGGTGCATACCAGCCGCATTCCATCCTTTACCTGTCATATTTACTAACGGCTTTTCTGAAACTATTTCTTCCGCATATGATTTTTCAGTTAGTTCAGTTATTTCAAAAGCGAAAACCTGCATGCCATAGTGAGGAAAATCATCCTGCGCCATCCGATACAGCCTGTCATTATGAAAAATAACTCTCCCCCCCTGTCTCGCGATATTCTTATCAAATTTTACTATGGGATTCATTGGATGAGATTTCCATTCTCCCAATAAATCGCTCGAATAATAGAGATTCAAAACATCATTATTTTTATTCGATGCAAACAACCACCATTTTTCGTTATGCCGAAATATTGAAGGGTCCATATAATTATGCCCAGTCAATAGATTTCCGACATACTCCCATTTCTCTGGAAACGATACTGCTTTGTATAGCCTTACTGATAAGTCCCGATTACTTTCTGGGATTAGATAATAATTATCCTCCCACTCGAAAACATATGGATAGGACAAATGGAATTTTTCATCAATTATGACCTTTCGGTATTCCCAATGTTTCCCATCTATGCTCTCTGCATAACCAATATCACCTTGATTGGTTTCACGATTCAACACTTCAAAGAAAATTGTATATTTTCCGTTCTTAAAGAGCATGAATGGATCTGCGACGAAAAGTGCGTCTATATCACTAACATCTTTTCCTGTTAGAACTGGATTGGCAATATCTTCTGGGTCAGCCAAATCGAATGGAGTGGAACCTTCATAGATTCCAATAGCCCAAGGACCGTAAGAATTAGCCTTTACTATGTAAATCAGATTAACATATGACGATTTAATGACTTCATAAGGAAACACATGATTTCTATGGATAAAAAATCCATAGATCACGCCCACTACTAGTGTTATTGTCAATAGTGTTGAATACATCAGGTATTTTTTCATAATTCCCCTCCTAAAACCTTATTAGGACACATACCTAGACTGTATTTAATTCGGGTTAGGGTATGTGTCCCTAGATTGTTTCCCAACGAATTTACTCACCCAATTTCCAAAGATGTTCACCGCCATCTTCATATACTCAAACCCCACAGCTCTCTGGGAGGCATCACTCTTCCACCACTCTTCAATATTAATCCAACTATCCTGTGCCGGATAGTAAATCAGCTCAATCGCACTATGGCGAAAGGACCGGTTAAATAACATGGCTACTCGGCGCATGTGATAAGGCGAACTAACCACAATAGCCGATTCAAACCCTCGTGCTTGCATGATCGGTTTCACTAATATTGGATGCTCGAAAGTATGCTGAGCTTCCGATTCGATAATAATGTGCTCTTGCGGAATACCCAAACGTATTGCCTGCGCTCTCATGTTTTCAGCCCGGTTTATTTTACCGTCGTATGATCGGCCCGTCATAATCATGTGTTCGGAAAATCCTTGTTTGTAAAGATTAACAGCCTCTTTGACCCGTTCATCCTGTCCGGCCAACACAATGATCACATCCACCTCTTTCAACTCATCCTGGAATACTAAAAATGATCCTATGCTTTGAAGAATAGGTATCCGTGCAAGAATCAAGGTAAAAACAATAATAGGAAAAATTATTCCAACCCCCAGTTTACCTTTCCGCATCTATACTCCTTCTCAATTAAAAAATTACATGATCTTCTTTCGAGACCGTAAAAACAACCTCAAGATTATAGTTGCAGATAATTTACCCTACTTCGCAGAATGCCACGACCGTAAGGTCGTGGATGAAAGCGAAGAGGGTAATCCTACGAAGCTAAACACGCAGTCGAATGAAAAGAGACGAAGTAATTTAGCGAAGTAGGATTCTGCTTCGAAGGGTTCCGCCCGCAGAAGCAGTAGTGAGTGGTGCTATGGGCGTTTACCCATGCGGGCTCCACTTGCTGATGCATCTTTCCAATTCGTTTAAATATGCCTTAATGACAATGTCTCTATCAAATTCCATTTCAACTTTCTCTCTTCCTGCCAGACCCATTTTTTCTTTAACACTATTATCAAGATTCAGAAATTGCTCAATCTTTTCAATTAGATCCTTAGCGCTCTTCTGTTTTATTAAAAAACCATTTATACCATCGTCAACTATTTCTTTGCAGCCACTTCTATCCGTCGTAATAATGGGTCTCCCACATGCCGCAGATTCAAGCAATACATTACTCATCCCTTCCGGATAATACGAAGGATGAATAGTGCAATGTGATTGCTCATGAAACTGAAATGTGTTATTTGCTTCACCATGATATTTTATGATATTATCTTTTTCATGGTCGCTTAATACCTTCCCATAATCCTCTTCACAAGGACCTACTATATGAAATTCAACATTGCTATATACTTTTTTAATTGTCTTGGCGGCTTTTAGCAGCTCCTCAATTCCTTTTTGCTTCATGATCCTACCAATGTAGGTAAATCGGATGGCGGCATCATCTGGATATGGCAAAACCGTAAATTTTTTTAAATTAACTCCCGAACCTGGGATCAACTTACCCGATTTCACCGCGATCCCTTTATTTTGTAAAAACCTCATATTTTCAGCATTTTGGAAAAAAATACAATTTGTTTCTTTCATAAATATTTTGTACATTATTAGCGATATAGTCTTCATCCATCCTGAATTTTCAATTGCTGTTCCGAGACCTGTAATATTTGCTATTTGCGGTATTCCAAGCTTACCGGAAGCATGCCCTCCGTATAAGTTTGGTTTAATAGTAAAAGTCAATAAAACATCAGGCAGATAACTCTTTAACAACTTTTTAATTTTTGTGTTCAATAACAAATCTTTTAAAGGATTTTTGCTTTTTCGCTCCATTGGTAAATCAATGTATGTGCATCCCATTTTTTCAATTTCGTCGGTTCGATTTCCGCCTCTCGGAAATGCAGCGATAACTTGATGCCCTAGAGAAATTAACATCTCAATTAATTCTCTCCTAAAATTGTAGATAGTACTTTCGTCATTAACTAAAATAAATATTCTACTCATATAAAGAATCCTTAACTCTCTGAAATATTTTTTTCGCACTTATTCCAAATTCATTTCTTAAATACTTCTGAGACCCAACGATACCTGAATACTTGTCATTTAATCCTAACTTCAACAGCCTGCTATTATTAACTGTTTCTGTTAAGATTTCAGACACGGCGCTTCCAAATCCACCAATAATATTATGCTCTTCAACAGTTACAATCAGATCATAAGCTCTGCTGCAAATTTCGATGGTTTCTTTATCTATAGGTTTAACTGTCGGGAAGGTGTATAGTGCAGGATTAATACCAACCTTAAGTAACAAATCACGCGCTTCCATTACTTCGTCAAATATCGCTCCTGTAGAGAATAGAACAACTTTTTCTCCATTAATAATTTTTATGGCTTTACCTATTTGAAATTCACCTAGTTGCGAATGTATAGTTTTCTCACCACCACGGCCTAATCGCAAATAACAAGTCCCATCCTTTTCATAAATAGCCTTAGTAGCAGCTTGTGCTTCGACTAGATCACCTGGCGCCAAAACTGTTACATTAGGCAAAGCGCGCATGATAGCTAAGTCTTCAGTTGCGTGATGACTCATACCCAAAGCACCATAGCAAAACCCACCGCCAACACAAATTATCTTGACATTTGCATTATGATACGCAGCATCATTTCGTATTTGCTCTAAACAACGTAATGTTGGGAAATTCCCAATTGAATAGGTAAACACCGTTTTCCCTTCCAGCGCCATACCCGTCGCAACACCAGTCATATTCTGTTCTGAAATGCCCGCATTTATGAATTGATCCGGCACTGCCTCCCAATAGGGTTTTAAAACACCAAAACCAAGATCTCCAGTGATCAAACAGACATTCTTATCTTTTTTTGCTATATCTATTAATGTTCTAACAAATGCATCTCGCATGGTTTTATCGCCTCCAGCTCTCGTAGTGCGGCAGCATATTCCTCTCCTTGAGGTGTTCGATAATGCCAAAGTATATTATTTTCCATAAAAGAAATATTTTTCCCCTTTATCGTATTGGCAATAACACAAGTTGGTTTTTCACTATCCTGCGGATTAACGGTCAGTGCCATTTTTAACTGGTCATGATCATGACCATCAATATAAAGAACTTGCCAACCAAAAGCTTTCCACTTTACTGCAAATGGCTCCAATGCAATGGTCTCCGCACAAAATGTTAAGCTTTGCATTTTATTATGATCAATAATGACTACTAAATTCGATAATTTAAAATGATTGGCAAAAAGGGCGGCTTCCCACACGGAACCTTCATTACATTCGCCATCACCGAGAATAATAAATACCTTATGTTTTTCGTTATTTTTTTTTGCGCTTAGCGCCATTCCAGCACCGACAGATAAGCCATGGCCTAATGAACCGGTTGAGAATTCAACACCGGGGATGCCTTTATGAGACACATGTCCCGAGAGCCGGCTTCCATCCGCATAATGTGTTTTCAGTTCTTCAACGGGAAAAAACCCAGAATAGGCCAGTGCGGCATATATCGCAGCACCGGCATGGCCTTTGCTTAAAATAACTCGATCGCGTTCCGGCAATTTGGGATTTTTGGGATCAAAGTTTAAGATGTCAGAATAGAGGACACCGATAATGTCCGCCACTGATAAAATCGCTCCAATATGAGAGCCTTTGGATAAATGCGTCATTTCTACGCCCTGCCTCATGATATTCCATGCTAATTCTTTGCTGTTCATTACATTACCCCAATGTTTTCAGAATTCATTATCTCTGTTACTTCCGTGTTAAATATTTTGCATAAATGAGATACTTGCGATCGATCTAATGTCCACCCTAAAGACAGTTCATTCATTTCAAGTTGTTCCCGTGATTTCACGCCCGTAATGACAACAGAGCCGGGAAGGAAATCCAGGATCCATCGAATGGCAACGGCACTAACCGGTTTATTTATTTGATCTGCTATATTCCTTAAACCTTCAACTATTCTCAAATTATGTTGTAATTTTTCCCCATGAAAATTTTTGTAAATTGGTCTCGATCTTCTATCATTAGAATCAAACTTTGACTGACTATCATATTTTCCGGTTAAAATGCCCTGCCCTAGGCTGCCCCATGTTAATGGAGACAATCCTAGTTCATGCGTACTTTTAAAAATGACAGGCTCATGGTCACGATTGGCTAGGCTGAATTCATTTTGAAAAGTAGAAAAATGTGATTTTACATGCGTTATTTCATTAACATCCGACATTTTTAAGTTGGACAGTCCAAAATAACGAATTTTCTCTTCTTTTTTTAATTTTTCCAATGTTTCAACAATCTCAACGAGAGATGTTTTGTCATCACGATAATGGATTTGATAAAGATCGATATAATCTGTTTTTAGCCTTTTTAAGCTGTTATTTAATGTTTCGTTAATCCATTGCGGACTATTGTCATAAATTGCTTTGTTATTTGCATCCATTCTCACCCCAAATTTTGAGGCAATAACAGCCTCTTCTCTTCTCCCCCTTAAAGCTTCCCCCAATATTTTTTCAGATTCACCGCGGCCATAAATATCAGCTGTATCAAAGAAATTGACTTTTTTATCTAAGGCGCTGTGGACAGCTTTAATCACTTCTGCTTTTGATACATCACCCCAACCATGGCCTCCCATGGGGCAACCGCCAAAGCACAATCTAGACACTTTTAGAGTTGAATTTTCTAATGTTATTTGTTCCAATTTCTTTTCCTTTTGCCTGACAGGAGTGACACATTTTTTTTAATACTTGGTAAACTGTCTTGAAAAAAAGAGACAAGTCTAATATGAATGATTGTTTTTGCACATATTCTAATCTCAATTTATTTTTAAGACGAAGCACCTTTTTCTCATAATATTCATCAGCATTTTCACTTCCCACAACTTCATCCAGAGAAATGAACTTAATAGAACTGATATCTGTAATTCCCGGACGAACTTCGAGAATATTCTGTTCGATCTCTGAATAATTTTCTGTATATTCCAAAAGTTCTGGCCGGGGACCAATAAAACTCATCTCTCCAAAAATAATATTTATTAATTGAGGGCTTTCATCTAATTTTGTTTTTCTTAAAATTTTCCCAATTTTTGTAATTCGAGGATCATTTAAAGCTGTGGTTCCACCGCCAATTTTATCCGCGTTTGCAACCATCGTTCTGAATTTGAATATTCTAAATGGTTTTTGATGATACCCGCCACGAAGAGGGCGATAAAAAACCGGCCCTTGGGACGAAAACTTAATAATAATTGCAATAATTCCAACTAAAGGTAATGTCAGCAAAAACAGGATAATCGCAAAAATAACATCCAAACCGCGTTTAAATTGATCATTATATAAACGGTCAATATGTATCTGATTTTGATGATTCTTGTTTTTTCTTCCACTTTCTACCATCAATTTTTCATACAACGCCGCATAGTGTTCCACAATTACTCCCAAGGTGTAATTCGCTTTAATCCGGGCCCGTGCGCTTTCACCTAGCGCTCGACGTTCCTCCAAGGGCATTGTTAAAAGGCTCTCGATCCCGGCGGCAAGGGCCGTCTCATCCCGAGGCTTTACAACGACACCGGTGTCCCCAATAATGATCTTGCTGTCACCCACATCGGTCGCCACACAAGGAATACGGGTTGCCATCGCTTCGCAAAGTACTACGGGAAATGCTTCACCAAAACTACTGCTAAGACAAAAAATATCCATTGCACTCATCAAATCCGGCACATCATACCGCTCACCAAGCAGATAGAACCTGTCACGTATTTGGGCGGGTATCCCCTGAGAAAGAACCGCGTTCTCCAGCGAAACGTTTCGGCCGATGAGTAGAAAATGGGCGTCTGGATATTGGTTAGCGAGATTTACTGATGCACGCAATAAGGTGGCGTGATCTTTCATCGGATGGAATCGGGCAACGTGACCAACGACTGGTGCATTAGCTGGGATACCCAATTCGACGCGTACCTTCTGCCGCGCCACTGGTGAAAAAGAATGTCGCTGAAGATCGACACCATTAGGTATTATCCAGCCGTTCCTGGATACAAAGCTAAGCTTTTCATGCTGTTCTCGTGAAAGCTGGCTGCAGTAGAGGATCGAATTAGGAGAGGAAGAAAAAAATCGGTTTGCACGGATTATCCACCGTGTCATTTGTTTTTCAAGGCTCAGATCACTGAGGGAGTGGTGAATGCTCCAAGCCAGTTTAGACCGGCCTGGCGATAATGCACGTGCCAGGGATGCTGCCAAATTGCCATGATACATCCATCCCTGAATCAGATCAGGCCGGAGCTCCCGCACGAGACGTCGCAAACGCAGCAAAGCCTGCATTGTAGGAAAGCTACGACGCATTCTTAGAGAATAGACAGGAACATTCAACTTTTCAATTCTTTCTTGTAATGGACCGCCCTCTAGTAGTGAAATAACAATAGGTTCAAACCGCCGCCTGTCCATTTCAGAGATCAGTTTGTAAAGCACCTCCTGTGCGCCACCCTGATACAGGTCAGTAATAACATGCAGTACCTTCATCGCTTTACCCCTAGTTCTTTAAATAGTTCGTCCCACTGCTTCAATATGTTATCCAAGGAGAAACGTTCGATTACCGATGAGCGCGCGCGAGCCCCCAATGATGACCGCAGATCAGCATCCACCATTAACCGCTCCATCGCGAGTCCTAAATCACGTTCATCATTGGGCGGCACCAACAGGGCTACCTGTCCGTCAAGGCTTATTTCTCGCGGGCCACAAGGGCAATCAAAAGTTACGCAAGGTACACCGACAGCCATTGCTTCCAATAAAGCATTAGGGAACCCTTCACAGCTGGAAGTGAATGCAAAAATATCAGCAGCAGCAAACTCTTCCCCAATAGTAGTCGAACGTCCAGGCAACTCTATACGGTCTTCAAGGCCAAGATCGATAATTTGTTTCTGTAAAACCGCTCGTAAAGGGCCTTCACCGATTATCCGAAGAGACCAATCTGGGTGAATTCTAGCCAGATTTGCAAAGGCCTTGATAAGCACATCAAATTGCTTTTGATCTACTAACCTACCAACACTCAGTATGCGTTTCGTTCTTGCATGACCGACGTTATGTTGAGTATCAATAATCTGCCTGGTAATAGGATTAGGTATTACCCTTACCATTCGCAATGCTTGGCCTGAAGATACGTATTTACGAGCTAATACTTGTGTCTGCACTACCAATCCACTTGCAAATGGATATGTCAAACGGCTCATCCGCCTATCCAAATGTGATCCGCGCATTACAAACGAATCACTGCGTTCACAAACAATGACCGGTATTCCAAAGCCGATAGAAGCTAAAACAGCGGCCACGTTGACGTTGGGTAAGAACGAAACAATGACATCAGGGCGCTCGCTGGAAATAAATCGCCGCAATGCAAGCAGCCTAGCAAGCCTGTTCCATAATGTTCGTACTCGGCTCGAAACTAAGTCTGCCAGATAAACCAAGCGAATTTCTTGAGATAATGGATAAAAACACTCCCCACGCCCAGAAAAAGTCGGCATCAATATGACTTCATCACCCCTTGCGGCCCATGCATTAGCGAGCGTACTGGCAACGCGTTCAGCTCCACCTGAATGCATGGAAGAAATTAAAAATAAAATACGCATGTTAACAACACTCTTCAGTTACTTGATGTTAAACTTGACCAATCATACATTTTATATGCTCTAAATGGGCTGCGATCGATATGTTCTTCTGAACATATTCAACACAAATACTCCAACTATAAGATAAAACATTCGGCGAACTATATGTTTAGGATCAGCATATGGTACCGATAAAATCGGTAAATATAGTAAGAAATTCGCATATAAAACAGCTTTTAATCCTTTCCTTTCAAATTTAATTAAATATTTTTCTATCATGCATAATATCCCCCCCCACATTAAAGGATATAAGACAATTCCAAACCACCCTGCTTGTAAGTAAGAAAAAGTCAGGAAGTCATTGGGAATTCCCCCAATATAATCAGAAACTAAAATAACACGTATATTATATGCGTTTGACAGTTCACCAATCCATCCTCCCCATAGTTTCTCTGGAAATAAATAAACAGGTGCAAGTGCAATATCCTTAAACCATCGGAAGTTGCTGCCCGCATCAATGTGGTTTGACCAAGAAACAAAAGGAAAAATCAAATCACGCCCAAAATACTCTATCTGAAATGATAATTCTCTTCTTAATGTTAACTTTCCAATAATTGGTATTATCAAACACGATGCCAATGAGAATAAGGTTATTTTGGGTAATATCGATTCTGTCCTATGGGAACTTTTATAAATCACGTGGCCAAGAAAAAATGTTAACACATAAACTACGAATCCAACGCGTCCTGCCCAACTTAATAACAGGAAAAGGGAGAATAAAATACTCGCAACTAGGAAAAACCAGTCAGACCATATAACTTTGATATTTTTTCTATCCATAACTATTCCAAAATAAATAAAAGAAGCCAAGATAGTAAAAGGTGAAAGACGTTTTAAAAAACTCCACGTATTCTCTACTTTCACTATTTCTACTCTGATGTGAGCTGCATTCTCCAAAACACCCATTACGCCTCCATGCGCCCTGCTATATAATAAATGCGCTACAACACCAACGATAAAGAATAAACAAGCAATTAACCGAAGGTTATTGGTAGAAATCGATATCATTTTAAAATGTTTAAAGTCTTTTTCATGTTCGGATTTTTTAAAAACAACACGTACAAATTCATATCCTACATATATTGCACCAATTGTAATAGCGACTGCCAATAAATGGCTGAGAGCAGCATTGTTGTCCCAGTTTAAGGCGAACAACAAATTTGAATCGTCCAATCCTTTAGCTGAAATCACCCAAAAAACAATGCATTGGCCAATTCCATAGAAAAAACCAAGAGATAACACAAACCAGTCAGCAAAATTCAGGTTTTTTTTAGATTGATTTCTATACAAAACAACAGAAAAAGAAATAAATGCTACTACAAAACCATTAAGTATCCCTAATTCCATAATATTTTACCCTTATTAACTACTTGTATATCCAAAAAAATAATTCAAGATTTACTTTTTTATTTCTTCTTAACAAATCAGTCAAAATTACATCTTCCGGATAAATGTGTCTCTCTTGCCAAATAAACTTCGTCTCAGCGTTGATTTAAGCAGAGCAAAGAGACTTATTTTGTTAAAACTATAATCACATTTAGCGTTATTACTGAATTTCGCAAAAGAAATAACTCCAGTAGCCCAAGAGAGTATCTGTCCACGCGAGCATGGCAGCATTGCTCTATTACTTATGCGAAATTCAGTAACTCTTTTTCGCTAAATTAAATGCATAGGAAATATAATAAACATGCATGATCACTCCAGTAATAGAAAAAAATGTAACAGCCGAAACTGGTGTTTTAAACAATAGGTAGCCAAGAATTATTGCTGAAACTTTTAAAGCTATGTTGATAATGTTGAAATGTAGTTTAAATTTCAATTTTTGTAAAACAATATAGATTTGATTTGCGGGTGAAGCAATAAAAGCCAAAAATAACCAGGGTGCCAGCACCTGTGCATACAAACCAGCTTCACTCCATTCTTGCCCAAAAACAAAACCAAAAATCTGTTTTCCGGCTATCGTTAAAACGGCAAACGGAATAATTCCAATTACAGCAAGCCCTAGAGTTGTTTTCTGCAGATTATTATATAAATTGCTGCCATGGTTTTTCATTTCTGACAATTTCTGCAAAAAAACTTTGCTTATTGACTCCGACATTATATTAACAGGCCCCCTCAAAACCATGTTTGCGAGTCCATAAAACCCGACAATTTTCTGGGAGAAAAGATATGAAAATAATATTATTGGAAGATTTTGGGAGATACTGTTAATAAATTCTGTTGGCATATTGTATTTTGGAAACTTTCTATACTCATAAGCGCTTTGTCTAAGATTCGCTATGCTTATATTCTTTGTGATTTCCGGAAGTTTTTCCTTTAAGAAAATAAGAAACAGTAAAACAGGCGCTAGAACTCCCATTAAATTCCCAAATAAGAGCCAGAAAGCGGAAGCAGACAATAAGAAGCCTGCACCAATTTTAGTAATTGAGTTAACAACAGATAGTGATATTCTACTAATGGAGATTATTTTAAAATTCTTAAACCTTGTAAAAAGAAAGCTAAGGGCGTCTCGGCCGCTTGTTATAAAAACAATACAGGGAAGAAAAAACAGGTAATTCTCACGGCTTGGGAATCCACATTTTTCTGCTATAATCTCCTTAAATAAAAGCACTAAAAAAACAAGTAAGATGGAAAAAGTAAAAGATAGGAATATGGATAGCGCAAAAAGGTTATACCCCTTTTCTTCCTTTGGCAGTAATATAGCGTATCTATATCTCAAGCAGGCAATAATAGCGAATACACTCCCCACAGACTGAATAAAAGCCATAATGCCAAAATCATCAGGCAGATACAGCCTTGTAATCACAGGGGCAGCTAATAGTGTGACCGCCTGAGCAACAATATTACCAGCCAACATTGTCGAAACATTTTTAACAAATTTACTTTTAAGTGATTTTATTAATGCTTCTATTTTCATATAAAATCCCCAAAACAAAAATATGTGGGATCCGCGTAACGTTATCCGAATTAAGCTGTGTGCAATGTTTCAATCTTTGTTAACAATCTTCCCCTCTTAGGTCTTTAGATCTCATTTCCTGTCAAGTATTTGATATTCAGTATTATTCCTTTTTTGAATAACTAAAGTATCATTTTTGATTTGCCCAGAAATAACACTCCCTGCCCCAATAATACAATTATTTCCAATTCTAGTCCCTTTCAATATAACTGTGTTCGCACCAATCCAAACATTATTGCCTATAGTTATAGGTGAAGTTTTATACTTTAAATTCTTAAGACCATTAACAGCCCGAAAATCATGGTCATGGTCAAATATCAAAACATTAGGTCCAAATTGAACGTTTTCCCCTATCTGAACTTTTTCATGACAAACAATCATGCACCAATGACTCAGAGCGCTTCCTTTCCCAATATTTATTGCCGCATTATTTCTTACCTTTATTTTCGTACCGCTTCTTGTTTTC
The DNA here is from genome assembly GCA_023139575.1 of Candidatus Omnitrophota bacterium. Classification (GTDB taxonomy): domain Bacteria; phylum Omnitrophota; class Gorgyraeia; order Zapsychrales; family JANLHA01; genus JAGLNJ01. Next base: position 21,735 of record JAGLNJ010000055.1, read on the forward strand.
AAACCATTACATGTAATGACGCCTGTTCCTCTTATTTCAATTTCAGTAAAGGGAGATAAAATGTTCAAGCCGGAAAAATACAAACCTTTCCAATGAATCAGTTTTATGCCTATAAATCTGGTATAGGTAACAACTAAACAGATAATACCCCTTAGGTAACGATTCATAAGATACCCCCCTCAGAAACAAAATCTATTTCATTTTTGTGATTCAAAGCTTAAGACCCCGCTTTCGCCCTCTATTCTCCAGATTTCATATTCAAGATTCATCGGCTGCGCCTCAGAATGACAATCCCAATACAATCTTTCGCGGATTATCCCCTACTAGCGCCTTTGCCTGTTTCTCTCCCACGATCTTCGCCGCCTCTTCAACGTAAGGTGACAGCTTCGGCGGGTGGTCGATAGAATGCGCATCTGAGGCTATTACATGCACGAGTCCTTTTTTAATAAATACTACCGCTGTTCTTTGCACAACCGCTCCCAATTCTCCTGTCAAACTTCCTCCTGTAATCTGAGTCAGGGCCCCTGCTTTGACGAGATTTTTCATCAGGTGTTTATCCGTTTGTATTTGATCATTACGTTCAGGGTGCGCTATGATCGGGGTGATCCCCATTTTCTTTAATTGCGCAATCGTCTCAAAGACATAAAAAGGCACCGATCTAAACGGCAGCTCCAGGAGAATATATTTTTTTTTGTGATTGATGGTCAAAGCTTGATCATGGTCGATATCATTGATCAGGTCTTCTGAGATGTGAATTTCATGCCCCGGGAGGATATCGATGGCAATATGCTTTTGCCGGAGGGCTTTTTTTAGCTTCTTTATCCCCTCAAGAACTTGTGCCGCGGTTGTGTCCGCGGCAAAACTTCCCCTATGGGGGGTGGCGACAATAGTATGGATGCCGTCACCTGCCGCCACGCGGCACATCGAAAGAGCTTCATCCAGGGTCTTAGAGCCATCGTCCAGCCCTGGTAGTATATGGCAGTGTAAATCGAGCATTTTTTCCAACACAGTTTGTTCACGTGTTAATATTTGAATTTGGCGACGACATCTTAACCACGGGGTTTCAGCTTGTTTTTTTTAAAGAAGTTTATTCTCTCTCTCCCATGATAACGAGTGTAATACTCGTAAAAATGTTCATACTCACCATTTTGGGATTTTATTTTATTAATAATGAATCCGATAACCCTCGCTTTGGAATTATTGAGTTTTTGGCGCAGCATAGGAATAATCTTGCGTGAAGACCTCCCGCTTTCCATAACAATGATCGTGCCGTCAACGATCTTAGAGAGAACAACCGCATCAGTTACCACCATAATGGGTGGTGTATCAAAGAAAATATAATCAAACTTCCCTTTAGCGTAAGTAATGAATTCTTCCATTTTCTTACTTGCCAGAAGCTCCGAAGGATCCGGCGGAAAAGGGCCGCACCCGATAAATGACAAGTTTTCAATGTGTGTTTCATGTACGATCTTTTCAAATGATGTCTGCCCGGAAAGATAGGTACTCAACCCTTTTTTATTGTCCGCCTTATAAACGCGATGTAGGTAGGGTTTGCGCATATCTGCATCCACCAAAAGGACTTTTTTATTATTCTGCGCCATGGCGATAGCCAGATTGCTAACCGTCGTACTCTTACCTTCCTGTTCTCCGGGGCTTGCTATAAGAACACTCTTTAGGTGATATTCCGGTGTTGAAGAAAACAAAAGGCCGGTGCGAATTGTCCGGTATGTTTCAGAAAGAGCACTCTTCGGTTTGGAATGAACAAGAAGCGCCAATTTTTTACCACTCTTGCGAACCATCGGGATGTATCCCAAAAACGGCCAACCTGTCCGACGACCAATTTCATCAGCGCTTTTAATGGTATTATCAAGGCTTTCAAGTAAAAACGCCATTCCAACCCCAGCAAATAAACCGACAATGATCGACAACAGGACATTTTTACGCTTATTCGGCTTGATGGGAATAAACGCAGGCTCAGCCCAATCCTGCACACTGACATTATTGGCTTTTAGACTGGTCAAGTCCGAGGTGGAGATCACCGGTGTGGCCCCCGGAATATTTTCATCTCTTTCCTGTTTAATCTTTTTAGTAACCTCCTCCATCTTCTCCTTGACGCGGATAATCTTGGGATGCATGTGCTTGTAGATCTTGGAATACTCGCTAAGCTTGGCCTGTAATTTTAAATATTCATTTTTATGAAGGTCTAAAATCTCGTTCTTGCTAATATAGGCCAAGTTGCGCTCCACATAGATCTGGGCAATGCGGTTGGCAATATCGGCGGCCAGCACAGGATCGGTGTTCTCGACACTTAACTTTAAAAGCCGTGTGTTGCGGACATCGATTACTGTAATGTGCTCGATAAATTTTGCCACGAGGTCAATTTGATTGGTATCTTGCTTTTTCTCGGCAGAAGATGCACTTTCACCCTTCCCCAGAAATTCTCTAATGAAATCCTTGAATGAGGCATTCTTTACGGCATATTCCTCCGTCTCATCAAGTTTAAACTCTTTAAAAACTTGTTCGATGATACCACGGCTTTTGATGATCTCTTTCTGACTGAGGAAATATTCTTTGTAGGTGGCATAACTTTGAGCGCCTAAAGCCATATTGTTCTCTGAAATGGTCAAGACATTGCTGGTTTCCTGATCAATGAGAAGCGTGGCGGTTGCGCGGTAAACCGGCTTCATCATAATGCTTACGATGCTAACAATCAAAACAGTGTTAAAAAGGATCGTCAAAGCGGTCCATTTATGGCGCTTGAGAGTTCGCCAGTGGTCGCTGATTAGGATTTCTTCTTCTATTTCGTGATGATGGTCAATATTCATATTTAAAAGAAACTTTCTGGAACAAAAATGATATCGCCGTGTTCAACAGCAATGTCTTTTTCTTTCATTCCTTTTTTAGTTATATCAGTTATACGGATCGGGAGCGTTGTTTTCGTCTCACCTTTCTTGCGAATAATACTCGTCCCGTTAAAGTCTGCGACATTAGTAAATCCCCCCGCCATAGCAATGGCCTCGAGGACGGTTGTCTCATTTTCCCTGTTCATATCATATTTTCCAGGACTAGTTACGGCCCCTAACACCGTAACCTGCTTAACGCGATAATTCTCAATAAAGACCTGAACATGAGCTTTGACCAGATAATCTTTCTCAAGCAACTTTTTAAGTAATTTCTCTATTTGATTAACAGTTAAACCAGAAACCTGCACTTCCTCAAGCAGAGGGAAAGATATTTTACCATTTGCGCTCACGCGCGCCAAGGTATTGAGGTCATCATGTTCATAAACGGTGATTTGCAAAACGTCTTCCGCTTGGACGCGGTAATTATCAGGCGCGGCATAGGCCATGACAGATGATTGACAGACTAAAAGAAAAACTAAAATTATCGTCCGAATGATGTTACGCATGATTTATTTCTCTAGATGTTCGCTCCATATTAAGCCTATTGTATCCTATCCTTAACCAATCAGGTCCCACCTCTAAAACTTCATTCGTATCATCGTGCTGATCCGGTTGTTTTTATAGTCAAAATTTTCAAAATTAGAAGATTTATTAGCATAGGTATAATTTAAATCTATCGTCACATATTTGGGAAGTTTATAACTGAGGCCTGTACCAATATGCCAGAGGTCATCCTCCCTTTTTGCGGTCTTGCTGCCTTCTATTGTTTCAGTCGGGTATTTATTGAACCAGTAAGCACCTTTGAACTTGCCTGTTACCCGATTGTTAAAGTCATGGGTATAGACACCAGAAATATTTGTAATTTTAAAATAAGCATTCTGCTGATAAGTGGTCGAGTGTATCGTCCGCTCGAAATCTATCGTCAGGGTATCCTTCTCACTGAATTTCTCAACCAAAGAAACATTATAGATCACGCCGTCAAAATCTTCCCCGGGATCATCATAATCCTGCGCACGGTAACCAATCTTCCCTTCTATTTCTCCCCTAGTGAAGAATCGGCCCCGTAATCCCGTCAAAATATCATAATATTCGGAATCGCTTTTTTTATTTGTATCATATTTATGCGTACCATACCGATTCGAAAATAAAAGGAATGTCTTTGGCCAGAATTGGAAGGCCAGTTCAAGTTCGCCTGAATTTTCATCGGAATCCAAATCCTGATAGGTCAGGGCCTGGCCGGCGAAGGAACCGATCGAGTTATCGTTACGGTAATCTTCAAAACTGTAGGTATAATTCAAACCAACATCAAGTTTATTAAAGGAGTATATGAGTTTTACATCAGCTCGGTCTGATGTGCGCGGAATCCTAGCGGTATCTTCACTGCCGGTAAGGTTCTCATATCGCCGGAACAGGTTGTCGGCCTCAATGCGCCAGTCATTAAAATTTAGTCCGCCATCAATATCGAAGGTCTGGTTTGTGGTATTCTGATCAGAATTATCAGCAAACATCTCAAAGTCGATGATGTAATTGGATGTCAATTCATGTTTATTGAGTTGAGGTTCAAAGCTAATTCCGGCGGCTAATGTTGTCAGAAAGTCCTCGGATTCATCGGAATCGGTTAAAAAAATATTGTCATCATACTCTTCCTTTAAGGCAAAAATAGGTTTGAACCAACTGGTTGCTGCGTGACTTTGTCTGGAGAGACCGATCAAAAGTAATATAAAGCTGAATACTACGATGAACCGCCTATAAATTGATATTCGTATGATACACCTCAGAATTTTATTTAAATCTGAATGAATCTTAATTTTCAACCGCACCTGTATACTCTCGAAAAAAACTTATATGCTTTTTGAGTTAAGAGATGCCAATTTAAAACCCGCTATATAATTAGGGAAGATATAAACCATCCGGTAGGGTCGTTTCAAGGCTTTCTATCTCGTCGGGCTGCATCAATTCGATCTTCAGCACATCACTAATACCAATAACACACTGCTCACTTGAAGTTAGTGAGTTAGCGTTTACTACAACAGATACATTTAAATCGATAAAGATAAATGTATACGTGTTCTTTTGAAAGTTACTGTCTTATTGTTAATTATTTATATGAAGTTAATTTATTACAGCGTATAACAGATTAATATTATTACTCTAATTATTTTTTTTGTCAATATCCCAATAGAGGACAAACATGTACACTCTCGTACTCACTTGGACATGCTTCAGAAGAGG
>JAGLNJ010000056.1 GCA_023139575.1 Candidatus Omnitrophota bacterium
ACTGATGAATTGCCATACCATTACAGATATAACCAAAAACGTAAAACTATGTTTCGGGGTAAAAAACTAGATTTTGTACCAAAAGGCAAAATTGTTACGAAGAAAGAAATGAAGCATTACCAATATGTGCGGGATTATAAAAACCCGATTGAGAAAGCACTGGGATTCAAGCGGATAATGATGGATGAAAATCTAAATCAAAATCAGCTGGCAAGAAAACTAGAAATTTCAAGAGTAAGGGTATGCCAGCTATTAAGCCTTCTAAAACTGCCGGAGGATCAGCAAACGCATATTTTGAAGTATGGGAAGGAAGAAATAATTACTGAACGAAGCTTGAGAAATGCTCACTAAAACAAATAAATATTTCTACTACCCTTTCAAATTTTCCATTTACTTTTTCCTTCTAACAAGTTATATTTGTCTTGCTTGTTAATAATGCGCAAATCTCGGAGTAATTTTAGTACCTGAACTTGCCATCACCTTTAGCGTAAAAAAACCAATCGAAAGAAAGGCTAGTACTATGACTAAAATCCTAATTGGGGTAAGTGTGTTGGCGGGGATGGCGTTACTGGGGAGGATCCAACCTCACAAGGTGTGGAAGGGATGAGAACAAATTATTCCGATTCAAGGTTTGCGAGTGCGCCGAGAGGGTTCAATCCCCTCCCTCCCCGCCTTTTATTCGGAATATACTAAGTAGTAACTGGGGAATCCTCTTCTCCAGAATCTTCATCTTCTGTCATTTCCTCAATATTAATATTAAAATATTTCGCTACTTGCTTAATTAAGATTTTCTTTTCTTCATCCTCATTTTCCTCATATAGATGCTGAAAATCTTCTATTATAACGTTCCTAAAAGCTTTCGTTGACTTAAACTTTATTTTAGATAAAAGAGTTGCCATCCATCCCAATCTTTCAAGATCTTTATCTTTAATAAATTGTTCGACAGATAATTGCAATGCTTCGACGTCCTTCTCAATATTTTCTAATAAAAAATAGGCTTCATTAACCTTATAGAATTCAGAAGAAACTTTTAGTCTTAGCTTTAATAAATGATCAGTAACCTTGATCTTATAATGACATTGAAAATCTTCACCCATTAAACCTACAAGCTTTGACCAGTTATCTTTTTGCCATTCAGTAACTTCCTTGTTCTCCTTTATAAAATCAAAAATCGCATCACAATACGCCTTCTGAAGTTCAAAGTCTTTTCTTCTCTCTTTAATTTTTAGAGCAATAGAAGTTAAATACGTATCCAAAGAAAATGACTCAAGCCATATTCCCGCATCTATAGTTTTTAATTCTTTTGCCAATCTAGCTATCACATTATCGTCCGTAGTTTTTTGGGCAAGAATAAACAACTCATAATCAAATTCAGGAATGTTTAAATTTGCAAAATCTACGATTTCTTGTTCTATACCAGAATTTTTTATCATTTTATCTAAAAGAACATTCACATTGTCATCATCACGATCATCTCCAAACGAATCACAACAACTCTTAAATTTGTTTAAGGCATTATTTACAATAAAGGGTTGTATAATTGATTGATCACTTGCCGCAGCATAAAGAATATCCACAACCAATTTACTCTTTTTATCTTCAAGCATTTTCCATAAGAACTCCCATTGATCGTACTTCTTCAAGAAGCACAACACTTTCCCGGCTTTATCTGCACTGCTATTCATCCAAAAACTTCTAATCTCATTTAACCCTGCAGCTGAATTGCCAACAGCAGGAATTGAAACACTGTGAATTCTTTCTCTTAAACAATATGCAAATAATAAAGATGCAGATTCCAAAACCTCAGCTCTTAAATGATAAATCAAATTATGGCAGATCCCATTCTGAAGAATATTTACAACTTCCGCGAAACATGCTTCATTGTTAAATGCCAGCTCAAGAAGAATATCAAAAACCACAGGTGAATGTTGCTTAGCAGTAGGCGTACCATTGTTCCAGATTATATGACTTTTACACGAGGTTGCGACACTTAATAATTCTTGCGCAATCCCTGCCCTTATCGAATAATCAATTGCTTCCTTTGTACCAATAGGGATTGCTTTCCCTGCAACAATTTTCCCAGAGATTGACGACACAACAGAATCATTTGGCCTTACCCATTTCCATGACGGAATTTCCTCATCATGTGCTGCCTTAGACCATATCAATAGTTTTTCGAGATTCAGCGAGTTCAAAACAACTGGAACCTCTAATTCGCCATTAAAATTTTTCATTAACTTACCAAGTAAGAGTGTATTTACCGAGAAATCAAATGGCTCCTTATCTATTTCACCATCCAAAGAATTAAATAATTTTTCTCTGAAGTTTTCTTTAGCATCTTTATGATTTTCTAGCAATTTAATTAGACACACATAATCATCGCAATTATTTTCATTGGTCCATGGGATATCTTCACTCCCTGAAACTCTTTTCATTACTTGGTTCACGAATAAAGCACATCTATCACTATGCTCTTTCCACAAACTATTATAAATTGACTGGGAATAAGGAAAAATTAAAGCATTATCCAACGTTACTCTTTGAATATGCCTATCAAAAACAGCCCAAAAACCTTCCCCATGATTGCTTTCCATATCAAAAAGTAACTTGCTATTTCCATCTCTCAAAGCCTCAGCTATCTTTGGATCCAATAACAATTGCTCCCCTTTGTCTGGACTCACTCCAAAAATTATTCCTGCAAAATCTTTTTTACACGTTTTGGGTAAAAATTGCCTATGCCGCTGTTCCGGGAAAATATTCCCTAGAAGCTTGTCTCTCAAATCATTAATTAAAAATTTCTCATTCTTAAGATATCGATAAATTACGTAATAAGAAATACTTTCTATCGGAATGGCTTTATCAAGGTGCATCCTCAAAAGACCAACTTGATTTATATAATTTTTAATCTCCCTAGGAGTAGGGATCTCATGCATATCATTATGCGTTAACTTTAAAATTTCAAAAATCTGCCGTTTCTCTTGAATTTTCCACGTTGGAAATGCTTTCTCTATCATTGATTGTGTAAACTTCTCCCATCCGGTTAATATAGGCGTTGGAACATCTAGTCTGAGCTGAAAACATTTATCAAAAAATGATTTTGCACAACTTCCTTCATCTTCATCAAGATTATTACGATTCCATATTTTAGATAATCCCTCTGGGTCAAATGGAACAATAAGCCAAATATTATCAAACCAAGAACTTCGAAATGACGAGATGTTTCTTTGTTGTAAAAAAGTTTGAAGCGTAGACCATATTCTCAATGAATCATCCGGATCAATGCGATCTAAATTATCTACAACAATAACTAATTTTCTTTTTTCCTCATTTTTAAAATATTCTTCTAAAATCCGAGCAAAATATTCCTCAAATTCTATTGAAGATCTATCAGTATCGTCTGACACATCCTGTGAAGTTTCTTCCGTTCCATCTCCTTCAAACAAAGGCCAATTTTCACCACTCCAGACATTAATATTCTCCTTAAAATAAAATTTTCTTATAAGCAATTTGATAAATCTAGCTATTAAAACAAAAAGTGGCGCAATCGACATTGAACATATGAGCAGATAAATAAAAGAAGGAACACTATCATGGCGCCACAAAGATATAGCAACAACACCCAATGGGACTAAAAACGCTGAAGAAGCTAGACACCTTGCAAGTCTTGTAGCTGTACGCTTTGTTTTAATCCTTACTATCTTCTCTTTATTTGAAATAGTTTTTGACAAACCATAAAGCTTATCAGCATCAATACTTTTATCTGCTTTAACTATTGTTTCAATTAAAGACTCAAGAAACACTCGTCTTAAGGGGTCGCCCTCATGAGCCCAAGCATCAAAAACAAACAATAAAACATTTTCACTCACATCATTTAACTTTTTTTCAAGAATTGAAATAACAACTGATTTTCCAGAACCCCAAGAACCTTCTAAAGCAATAGTTGACCCTTTATCTTCAGATTTTACTAATTCACACAATGTGGTTGCAACTTTCTCATGAGTTTTATCTTCAAAAAGGTCTTCGGCTACGGCCTCATCATAAAGCATTGAAAAATCATATTTCTTATCTTCCATAATTTTGTCTCCTAGAGGGTTATTTAAATTTTATATTTATTCAATTTCTTGTATTAATTTTAATATTTCATTCAATTCCCTAACATCATTCTTTCTTGCTTCAAGAATTTCTTTCGAAAATATTCCCTCATAAGATCGTCTATCCGTTTTCTTATCTTCTGGCACATATTTACCAAACATCCGCTTACAATCATCACTTGATGTCTTCGTTTGTGAAAACTTTGGATGTTTTAATATTGCCAGCATTAAACCTTCAATGCACGGTGTTGCGTTTAGCATTTCGATGCGCGGCTTCTTTTTCATACGTTTTTTCAACTCTCTATCCGGTTCAAAAGCCACATCCGAATCCACAAGAACAAAACACTTATCATACGACATACTGCTCTTTAATCGTACAGCCTTCTCAACTACACTCTGAGGTGATCCGCCGGAGCCGCATTCTACTTTTACAACAATATCCATATCTCTTGTTACATACAGATGCTTAATATGCTGCAAGAATGCTTTTTCTGTTGGGCCTTCGCCAACAATTAAGATTGTCTTTTTTGTTCGTCTTTGTTTTCGTTTTGGACGTGGCACCATTGCCGATCTTCTCCTTAAATGTTTGGTACCGCGCCATACGCACCGGCCATGTATTTTGCATAAATGTTGTCATCCCTCCTGACACCTTTTATTTCATCAAGACGAAAAAGCTCACTTTTACAATTTTTATTCTTCTCAACTAATATGATTTGTTCTTTCTCAAGATGACTCAATATTTCGAGTGAATGGGATGTAAACAGTAGCTGTGTATTTTTTGGATTAGTCTCTGGATTCGCAAACAATTCTATTATTAAAGGCAATGTGTGCGGATGCAGATCAATTTCCAACTCATCAATAACAGCTATTCCTCCTTGTTCAATTGCCGGCAGAAGGAAATGCAAAAGGACAAACATATTCTTTGTCCCACTAGATTCAAATGCGAACGGCAGTTGATACTCCTTGCCGTCTACCTTATGAATTCCTAAAGCACGATAAACTTTTTTCATTGCTCCAGTTTCAACATTCTGAGCATCACCTTCTTGTATAGCAATGTTTGTCAAACCAAGATCGATATCTTTTAAAAATTGAGTGGCTTTCTCAAATAATTTTTTATTCTTTTTATATGATTCCGTCGCTTGGAAAAGCCCTTGTTCTCCCAATGAAGAGGTATCCCATGTTTTTCCTTTGCTATTAACATTAATAATGATTCTCTGAAAAAAACCCGAGATTTCTGTTAGAACTTCATTTTTTATTGCAACACCCGCCGCAATAAGAGATACATTTTTTCGTAAAATATCTCTAATAACCTCTGATCTTAAATTAACGCGCTGTATAATATCAGGTCTTTGAATCTTATGATCCCAAGTGCGTTTAAAAAGATAATTAAAATGATTTGTTTTTTTGTCTTTTTCTAAAAGATGTTCTCTATGAACATGTGTTTTACTCAAGTGAAGAAAATATTTGTAAATTTTAGCATTATGTTCAAAAACTATTTCAAATTCTGCTATGCCCTTTTGATCATTAGAGAAAGAAAAAGTGTCAACAGGAATCAACTCATTTTCTCCTTCGGCTGCTGTGAATGAATATCTAACAAACCAACCCAGAAATGACAGAGCTTTTAATGCGCTTGTCTTTCCGGAAGCATTCGGACCAATAACAGTTGTTACCTTGCTTAGGCGCGATCCAGCAGGACTATCACAAAACATATTATTCTTGGTAGATATACTTTTGCGAATATCCTCAAAACTGATCGTTGCTTCCTCTGCAAAAGAACAAAAATTCTTAAATTTAAATGAATGTATCATCTCTTCCTCCTAATAGGTCAAATTTCACATATTCAATCTGATGAAATAATACCACTTTAACGTTATTTTGTCAAATATTAATTATTTTGTATCTATAGAACCATGTTCTGCGATTATTTCTGAGCAAATCCGGACTACTTCTTCCCATCGTTCTTCAGGGCTTGAGCAATCTTGATTATACGGTTTTCGTCCAATGGTTCCAGGCTTAACGTATTCACAAGTGATATGTTTCAATCTGTAACAGCTCTTCTTTTTTGGTTTTGACAATTTGATAAAAGGGCGTTCAACCTTGTACAAATTTTTAAGCGCTTCTCTTGTATCTTCTTTAATCAGGCATATATATATTTCAGTTGTCTTTATTGAGGAATGCCCAAGCTGTTCTTTAACGAGTTTAATATTACGGCTGGCTTTGAGAAGATATGTTGCGTATGTGTGCCGCAGGCAATGGATGGAATATTTCTCAGAAAGTCCAGTAGCTTTTACGCATCGTTTAAATGATTTTTGAATGGCTCGCTTTAATAATGTAGTTCCGGCATCTGAAACAAATATAAAAGCATCAGCGTTATCATCAAATCTAAATCGCTCACGTAATCTCAGGAACTCCTCGCAGATTTCTTTGAATTCCGCATTAATCCAAACATTACGTTTTCTGCCACCTTTGCCGTTCTTCACAAATATCGAAGAGTGACTTTCTCTGATATGAATGTCGTCTATTTTTAGTTGTCGCATTTCGTTAACACGCAATCCGGTGAAAAGCCCTAATTGGATCATGAACCAATCACGGACAAGATAGTATTTCTTCCCTTTTATTCCATCCCATTTGAATTTCCAGCATACATTTCTAACGCGGTCAATTTCTTCAATGCTAAAGATTTTATTTTCACCTATGATCCATCTCTACACTTTCTTTTTTTCGGTTCACTTTTCTGATGAAATATGAACTGTGCAAAGCGAGTTATCGTCGATAAAATCCATTCTACCAGCTGCTTTTATGATGTCAAATACAGCGCAAAATACAATTTGTTCGCAGGTGTACTATCTGGTAAAAAAGAAACCCTCTGCAACATATTTGTTTCCAAATAGTTACAGAGGTTTCTTAACTGGCTCCCCGAGAGGGGTAAGAATCCGAACTTTTGTATAATTATTTATGTGGGGATGAATTATAAGAAGAAAGGTGAAAGAAGTACGATTGTGCTCAATCTTAAATAGGGCGCTGTCCCCTATGCTTCAGATACTTTGACTCTATACAACTAGCCACCTTTCCATATGATCTCTCCAAAGCTTGTTCAAATTTACTCGGACACTTTTCTCGTCATTTTTCTTCAAACATTGCAAAAGAAATGCGTCTGTAATAGACACTATAACTTTTCTCTTACCACTATCTTGATATCTCGACCTTTGGTATTTTAAAACATCTATCTTGGGCTCCCTTTTATCTGCACGATAAACGATGAAAGCCACATTAAGGTTAAGAGCCCCCATATCTCTATCAACTTTCGAGAAATCAGCATCATCAGGAATCTCTTTATTTTTACATTCAATCAACAATCTGTGTGTTGCAAAATTGTCTTTTATTTCTGACCAGGGAGCATCCTTTCCATTTATATCAAATATAATTTCAAATTTCTTTGAGCCGTCATGATTTTGAACTTGGTCTTCTGGAAACAATAGATCACCCATAAAACAAACGTTGAAAACACTCTGAACCCACTTTTCATAATCCCTAAATTGTGCTTGACCCATATTTATTCCAGATAGCTTTTCCACTAACCTTTTTTTATGCTCCATTGTTTTGTCCGATATCGCCTCTAAGTCTTTGGGGCTTTCCTTCTCCGGAAGGTAATCTGTTGGATGAGTAATTACCTGTGGAGTATGCTTCTTTTTTACAGTTTTGACAACTGTTTTGTGTGCAACTTTTTCCTCAATCATTCTTGATGCATATACGGGATGCAAAGACAACAACTCAGCCTCTTCAAATAAACGAGTAATTTTATCTTCACTAAATTCATGAAAAAACTTAACAGCTCCTTGTGTTTTATCTACATAACCCATAACCCCTATGGACATAAGAATCTTTGCCAATTTTAGGGGTGTCCCATAATGAAAAAAGAGGTCAGGTACTAATGGCACTAGTTTAAGGAACAGCTCGACGCCATTTTCACTAATTTTTCTTTAAGAATTTGTCTTGGTTTCATCATTAATGAATATTTACTTTTTCGACGTTTTACCACACGAGGCTCCACGCGTCCAGGACGATCATTCACCCGATTTCTTGCTATTGCTCTAAATAACTCTTCAAGGATTTCTCTTATTTTTATTTCACTATTCAATAATCCTCGCCCTCGAAATGCGTTTAATAATTGAATCGTTGTTTTAAAACTAACATCTCTTGGAAAGATTTTCCACTGCGCCGCCGTTTCTGCCATAACTGTTCGAATTAAATTGTATCCTAATAAATGAACAGCAATTTCTTTTTCTACCATTTCCGGGCTTTTACAACGTAAAATATCCATTTGCATAACCGTTTTAATCGCTCTAAAATCTACTTCAATCAACCATCTTTTCAGGTAAAGATCCCCTATTGCTTTTTTGCTTACCTCTTTTGGATTAAGAAAAGTTGTTATCAAAATCTTCCCTTTAACCTTTACTTCTCTTAATTTTATTTCAGCAGGAATTTTCTTATATGTAGCCTTACTCATCCATTTTGGCCGCTGTATTGGCTTTTTCCAAATAATAATATGATCTCGCGCGCCTAGCCGAATTCCTCGACGAAAGTCACTCTTTCGCAGAGTATGTCTTTGAAAAACACCATCCACTCCTTTTGTGATCAACGCAACCAATAACCAATATGAACAGTAATAACAATCTGCTAACACTACGTCGTTTTTTTTAAATTATGTAAGATCTTTCTTAACAGGCTGTGCTCGCCTGTCCCTTTTCCTTCATAAGCTCCTATTGCTATATCCAGCACAGATCCGCATCCTAATGAAATAATCCCCACTAACCTTGCTATCGGGAATCCAATCCCTTTTTTTTGCGCCTTATTCTGCGGATATTTCTTCTGATTCTCTTTTGTGTCTGGCATACTCACCGTCATCCCATCTATTAATTTTATTGATCGTCCTCGCCATATCTTTAAGCTTTCTTCATGCAACTGTTGTCCTGTCTTTCGCGTAAGCTTCATGATCCACCCTAATGGCAATCTCTTTCGTGCGGCACAATAGGATGATGTATTTGTAGAGCAGGCTTCTGAACCTTGTGTAATTAATTCTGCTGTTTTTTGACTAACTATTTCCCGGCATGAATGATCCGCGCTTAACGCTTGTATTAAAAAATATTGTAATGTGACGATTGGTGAAAAAATCCTGTTTCGATATGATCCCACTTCTTGTTTTAAGCTTTTTATCAATTCTTCTAACGAAATAATTTTATTAAACACATTTCTCTTTGTTTGAGCAAAATTCTGCCTCAAAAAATTAATTTGATTAATTGTGTTTTTTCGAATAAAATATTTTCTCATTAGGGTCTCCTTCTTTTTTGTTATGTTTTAGTTTTTTCCAAACTTATCATAACAAATGGAGGCCCTTTTAACCTCTTGAAATTAAATAATTTGCGCTTAAACTAGTGCCATTAAGGTCAGGTACCTTATTCTGTAAATCAGCATTAGAACACAACAAATCTAAACGCTCAAGAATCTCTTTCTGTCCAAATTCTTCCGGCATAGATTGTAATTCGTCTATTAACTTCGTGATACCAGGATACGTGAGTCCGAATTCATTTTCCAAATCAGTTAAACGATTAGCACGGTACTGATTAATACTTTTTTTCACGTGGGCCTCCTCAACAATCTCACTACCATGACATTCCGTTTGCAGGAGTTGAAAATAATTAATGTAAGCCCTCGGACGATTTAGAATATATCTTCCAAGGTAACTTTCTATATCTAGTTCTTGTATATATTCAGGCAATATTGAGCGCAATGATTTAACCGCATCCTTTGTACTGTTCCCAACAAATGCTCGTGTCGCAACTAGCTCAAACAAAGTTTTACTGTCCCAATCCAAATAGTTAATGGCTGATTCAAGCTTGTCGTATTCAACGCATTTCGTATCAACTAAAGCTCTAAAAATATTATCACGCAAACATATGACAAACTTAACACTGTTTTCCATCTTGGCACTCAATGTTTTAACTACCCTCAATAACTGCGCTAAAAAATGTAGCGATGGTTCCGAACAATCCCAATACTCATCTAGACCGTCTATAGTGAGTATAATTTTTCCAAGATGCTCTGAGTCCTTTTTATATTCAGAGTCTATTACCCTTGTTAAATTCTTCCAGTTGTAAGGCTCTAACATCTCTCGCAATTTCACTAGCTCTATCTCATCCTGTTGAAATGCTTTGTCTTTGACAAAATCTGTTATTACTCTAGCTAGCGCATCTTCAAGAGCATTTACATAAAAAGAACATTCTTTCTCGAATTTCTGCACCTCCTCTTTAAATTCACTTGAGACCTTATAATAACGTTCAGATTTATCTCCGTTAAGTATGTGGTTAACTATTTGTCCTAAGATTATGCCTTCCCAAACTTTCTGATAAATATACTGCCAAGACGTATTACTATTCACTAAACATTGGAGCAAAGTTCTTACTTCTACATGTCGAAAGTCATCAGGTACAAATTTTATAAAATTCCCATCCGCAATAGCAGCAGAATCTATTTGCAACTTTAATGCAATTGCTGATTTCCCTGAACCCTTTCGCCCTATAATAAACGGTAGACGTAGGTTTGACTTAACTTTGCGCCAGACACCAGTTTCACAAAAAGCATGCTCAATGAAATACATATCGTGTTCGGCTTCTGGCTCTCCAAAACTTAAATCCTTAATTTTCTTATCATTTGACATAATTATAACTCTTTCATCTATATTTTTTAGAAGTTTATAGAATAATAGGGGGCAGTCTTATTGTAAGCGTCCTACCAACCCATCTGGTGCATGTTGAAAACGTTTGTTAATATGACACAGATTTAACACCACCAATCAAGGAGTTGTGTCATGAACAAGCAACAGCGTCCCCGGCGTAATACTGAACAATGGCAGGAGATCATTACGAAATCTAAGAAATGATATACGCATACAATCCGCAATTAGTTGAGATCTAAAAGTTTCTTGGTGTTTTCATGCTTTATCTTCCTCGCCACAGCATTCCATAACCCTGGCAACTTTATGGCCGCAAGTACTGCAAAAACCTCTTAAGACCAATACTCCACTATCCATAGTCATACTGTAATCACATATAGTCACAGAAGTCGTGCATTGTCCACACCAGACATTACTCAAAATTTTTCTTTTTACATCAGTTGATAATGCCATCCATATTTTTTGTGCTTTTTTAAAAGATTTTTCTTTCATTGCGCCTTTAAATAATCTCCCAATGCCCACCGAAATTCGGTCCGATACGCCTAAGATATCCAGCATCTTTTAATTTGGCAAGATGCTTTTGAATTGCAGATGGATTTATGCCTATTCCTTCTGCCAATTCTTTTCTCGATACTTTAGGATTAACCTTTATTATCTCAATTATCCTTTTTTGTTTATCATTCAGGATAATTTTCCTCTGACCACCTGTTTGACCACCTGTCTGACCACCATCACCCAACCCATCGCCATCTTCCCATTTAGGCCGGTAAAAGACCACCACAAATCCGGTCTTGAGCCGCTTAAAATCAACACGGACACCCACGGAAACACATTCATCATGAATCCGTTTAATGCCGCTTCCCCAACGCTCGATATCTTTGGATTTATACATTGTTTCCGCTATTAGTGGATTACGTAAAATCGAATGTTCATGACCGGAAAAGAAGTCCTCAGGATTCACTCCTTCTGGAAAAAGACCGGGATTATAAACCTCAATCCGATCTTTAAAAATCGCAACCTCATTGCCTTTGGGATTTTCGAAATTTCTGTGACAAAGAGAATTTCCGATCGCTTCTGATATTGCCCTAACAGGTATCTCCGGAATTTCTTTACGACGACTCCCACTTAAATCGGCTCGCCATCTCATATTGCCATTGACATAAATCTCTGCCTGTTGGCGCAAGTTAAAAAGATTTCCTTTGAACGATTTAATATCCAAAAACGTCAACTTATCAGTGCCCGCAAAAATCGCAGCCTGAATCTCCATCTGGGTATCATCACAAAATAACACCTCAGCCGCATGCGTTAGATGTTTTCTACTCAAAAGATGCAATTTATGCAGTGTCGTCCTGACATTAACAAACTCAAAATCGATGCGTTTGGCTGTTTTAGCCTTGCGCATAAACTCTTTTATAGCGTTCTCGTTAACATCCGCTATGGCCTTTTCGGAAAGATCCTTTTCCCACAAAAACCTCTTTTTCTTAGCAATCTGCTCCTCAATCTGTTTGGCAGTCATCTGCTTATCCGATTCCCCAACACGCATGTAGGCCCGGCCATAGGCAAAATAAGGGGTATCAGCTCCATGAAACTCAACGACAATACACTCCTTATTTTTAATTTTCTTCGTCGCAATCTTAGGATAGATCTTCGGTTCAATATTATCCACAATCGTCTGAGTTACTTCCTTAATGGTATGACGTCCAACCGTCTGCCCAACAACCGTGCCATCATCCTTAATACCAAAATACAATTCTCCTTTACCGTGCTTATTAAGAATAGCCGCAACCGATATAACCCCGCTTTTAAGTTCGGCAGTTGATTTTTTGAATTCAGTTGTCTCAGTTTCTTGTCGCATAAAAAAATATATCCTTACAAAGAATCGAGGCCTTTCTTATTAAAAACGTCTCTTTGCTTTCCTTTGAGTTCCTATAGAATTCCATTATATAAGTATGTGTGAGTATTTTTTAAATGTTCCTTTAATCTATCTTTTCGTATTCTCCATTCTCTTTCGAAAGAGCTACAAAAATTACAACACTTAGTAATCTGATTTACAGTGCTAATGTAGGTTTTGTAACCAACACATCTTAATCTAAATACAGGCATCGCTTCATACAAATTTGTCGTTTCAATATTTTTAGCAATAATTAAATTATCTATCAAGTCTTTTAAACTTATTTCAGCTATTCCTATATCAGCCAAATAATCGTTTAAGATTCTTACTACACTTGCATTTAATAGTAAACAATCAAATATTTCTTCCCTTGCATATTTCTTGGTAATATTATCCAACATCCCTATCTCTCGTCTTAAATTTTCTGCTCTTTTTTCACGATTCATCTCCATTTCATTTTTCTTTAATATTTGTTGAACCCTCGTTCTGGATAGATTAAATTTTTCCGCAATTTTTCGATAATTATCGCCGCCCGTCCTCATTTTAATAATTTCCGTGTTTCGCGTCCCATTTTGACTCATTTATATTACCCCTTTTGCCAAAACAACTTGATACTGCTGCTCTAAATCTTTATTATTCCAAACATCAAATTAAATTATGATATGCGCGCGCCGCCTTAAGAAACAGGGCTTCTGAGTCACCCTCTAGCCTCCGCACTTACGATCCACTGATCGTTTTCCCAGCGCACTTTCTCATTGGCAATCATTCGCATATCATTGGAAAAATATTTTTGTTTCCTTCCTATAAGCTTATCGATTAAATCATCAAACCCGTCCGGGCCTGTAGCGGCTCGCATACGAATTCTACAATGCGTTGACTAGTCGAATCTCGCTTATCAAGGACAAGAGAATTCCAGACGGTCACGGCAAGCATCAATCCGTTTTCTAATGTCTCCTTATCACAATCACCTTCAAGCTTATCAAAAACAGGTTTTGCAAAATCTAGCAAAGTTTCGGAAATTTTGCGGGTTGAAAAATGCTTTTTCGTATATTCCATTGTCTACACTCTGTCAAAATTAACTCGTGATTTATTTATTATGATTTATTTTTGTAATCATTATAACATAAGCTAATTATTTTTAAAGTTAATCAACTGAAGTAGGCGGGGAGTAGGAGGAAACGGTGTGACAGATTGCCACATTCTTGGCAATCTGAACTAAAAAACGACTGCAAGAAACCCTAAAAATAGAGTTCTTACAGCCGCATGTAAATAAGCTCCCCCGCGAGGACTCGAACCTCGGACTTAGTGGTTACACTTGACCCGCTATTACTAACGGAAGTGGACTTTCTCTTCACCGTGACTGGTGGAACTCTCTCGATTCTCTCGGGATAAAATTGTTTCCACCAATTTCAGGTGGCAGGTGTAAAGTCTCTGCACTTGCCCCCCACCAAAAAATTCAGCGGGTGCTAGCTCAGGATTACCCCAGAGGGGCTTCCCTGACTTAGCCTGCTTTTTCAATCCCGGTTTCCCGGGAAAGCTGCGTTTTGAATTTATCCTTCGACTCTCCTTCACTTCGTTCAGGATTGCTCCGGATGAATTCTCCCGCTCACGCGGGATAATTCACAGCCACTCGCTCTACCAACTGAGCTACAGGGGAATAAAGCTATGAAAGAACTACCTGTTCTGTCCGCCACGCTTTGTGGCGGAAACTACAGGGGAATGATACCAAGGCTAAGTGATCAGATTTCAGCAGTCAGTTTAGAAAATAATGATTCCATTAGCGAAAACAAAGAACAAATTTATCGCATAAACTGGTCAATATTTAAACGATTATAGTCTAAAATCAAAAAAAGTCAATATCCCTATGCTACATTTCTGAACGGGACGACATGGATACCGTCAAGGTGGAAACATCCGCGAATTCCACCGAACTGCCCATCGGTATTCCCAAGCCGATACGGCTGATCTTGACCCCTAAAGGTTTTACCTCATTGGCGATATGAAGCGCGGTCATCTCACCCTCGATATCAGGATCCGTCGCGATAACGATTTCCTCGATCTTATCCTCTTCGATACGCTTAATCAATTTATTCAGCTTTAAATCCTCAGGTCCCCGGCCTTCGGTGGGGGAAATCGGCCCCATGAGCACATGATAAAGGCCTTTATAAACGCCTGTCTTCTCGATCGCTAAAAGGTGCTGGTGGTCTTCAACAACGCATATTATTTTACGGTCCCGATTTGCGTTTTCGCATACCGCGCATAATTCACGCTCGCTTAAATTATGGCAAACGCTGCATATGCGCATATTTTCTTTCAGCCGCACGATACTGTCGGCAAATTCGCCGGCAGACTCCACAGAATTATTGAGAAACCAAAAGACCATCCGCTCAGCACTTCGTCGGCCCACACCGGGGAGCTTGGTCAATTGATTAATCAGATTCTCAACTAGTCGGGGGTAGCTCATATTAAAGTCACATTTGAAATGTCACATATACCGCTTATTAGTCAGAATTTCGTTTAGAATATGCTGGTTTAATGAAAATTCCGCTATAATTACAAGAAATTTTTCATTAAGAACCAGTATAAATACAAATATTGCAAATCACAAATAAAAATTCGCAAAAAACAAACAAATTCCAAATCACAATATCAAAACTGTCCAGGTTCTTCTCACTTCCTTTTTTTTGCGGGAGTACGCTTGACTTTTTATGTTCTCTCACTCATTATGCCATTTACTGACGACCTTACCGCCAAACTGGTCCAAGACTGATTTGACGACAGGGGCATCATCTAAATTTTCTTTTTCTATACCGTCTTTCACTGTTTTAAATTTTACAAAAATTTTCTGACGCAGTTTCTCAGTGAATATACGTTCAATGAGGGCTATATAATCATTATCATTTAAATAATCTTTATGATATTCATGCTCGGTATCAAATCCGATCGTTAAAAATTCGCCATTATACGCATACGGAAAGCCTTCCTGCAAATATGTCGCTAAAGACATGCGCTCTTTGCTCACCGCATAGGTTAAGGCGCTCCAGGCCTTTTTAAAACGTTCCAGATTAAGTTCGGTTACAGGTGGGGCGGTTTCACCCACTGTAACGGCAGGTGTTTCCTCCTGCCGGCCCTCCTCTTCGGGTTCATCCGGCATGATATCCAACTTCCCGCTTTTATCTTTCAACTTCATCGCCGGGCTTAATGTTGCCTTCGTTTCAGCCTTTTCCATTGCAGCCCCTTCAGTCGCCTCTTGAAAGTCCGCCGTTTCAGCAAGTAAACTTTCAGTCGGCATGGCCTTTTCTCCCGTGTATGTCAACTTGGCGATGGCGATCTCAATCGGCACGCGCAAGGTCTCGGTAACGCGCGCGACGTCCTGCGCCTCAATAAAAAGATCAATCGCCTGCAGGATATCCTGCAAGGAATAATTTTCAGCCTGTTCTAAATACATCTCCTTGATCGCCACCGGATAGTCCACCAATTTCCCCAACGATTTGCCCCCGACGCGAATGATCATCAAATTTCGAAAATGCTCGACGAGGTCTTTCGACAGCTGTTTGATATCTTTACCCTTGCTGATAATATCGTCGAATATAGAGAGCGCCTCAGCGCAATTTTTCTCCCACAGGGCCTTTGAAAACGCGAAGAGCAGCTCCACCTCTACCAAGCCTAACATCGCATAGACATCTTCCCCTTTTATCTGCCGGTCCGAAATGGCCCCGACTTGATCCAAGACACTTAAGGCGTCACGAAAGCTCCCTTGCGCTGCCTTGGCAACAGCATAAAGAGCATCTTCATCAATTTTAATCTTTTCTTTTTTGGCAATATTTTTAAGGGCTTCAATAAGCGTTTTTAAATCAATTCTTTTAAATTCAAATTTTTGGCAGCGGGAAATTATAGTCGACGGCACTTTATTGGGATCAGTTGTCGCGAAGATGAATTTCACACACTCCGGCGGCTCCTCTAAAGTTTTTAATAAGGCATTAAACGCCTCGGCCGTGAGCATATGAACTTCATCAACTATATAGATCTTGTATTTCCCGTAGCTCGGCGCGAACTTGACATTTTCACGCAGTGTACGGATATCATCAATCCCCCGGTTGGAGGCCCCATCGATCTCCAACACATCAAAACTCGTTCCCACAGAGATCTCTTTACAGGCAGAACAGGTTCCGCAGGGTTTTACCGTAGGGGCATCTTTACAGTTTAAGGCCTTGGCTAAAACGCGGGCACAAGATGTCTTCCCAATGCCGCGCGGCCCGCAAAAAAGATAGGCATGATGCGTGCGATTTCCGGTAATAGCTTTTTTGATCAAACCCGTAATGTGTTCCTGAGCGATCAGTTCATCAAAATTCTCCGGGCGGTATTTACGAGCTAAAACAATATATGACATAAAATCCCCTCTTAATGATTTGCGAGTGATTTTATTCTCCAGCTAGACCGGAGAATCTATAATGGATCATCCGATTATCGCGCTAAAGGCAGATCCGCATCAGGCGGAAATCGGGTCTTGACTACAATTTTATCATATAAATTTTTCTTGCGGGAAAATATATTTGCTGATTCCTCGAATTCGAATACAACTGGTGAACCATGCTCCCGCATCATGTAATATTCATTTAATCCGTCTTGACAATCCGATAGGTAGGATAGGCAAAATCCACACTGGACTCTTGGGCGAAATCATTAAGAATGGCCTGGCACAACTGATCTTCTGTAGATCGCCTCTTTTTGGCCTCCGTCAAATAACGCAAGGTTAATTTTACGCCGCTTTCTTTAATATTGACATACACTATAGGCGTCAACTTTCCATAATAAATCATATAACGGTTCTTCATGATATCTATCTTCTTCTGCATGTCAACAGTCATGCCTTCAGCCAGTTTCTTGGCATGGATCATCATGATATCGCGCCCCTTCTGCCAATCGCTCTCGAACGTCACGAGAACAGGAATCTCGTTCCAAATAAATTCAAAGCCCCGGCTGTAATTATAATTGGCCGATTTAAAAAGCGCGCTGTTGGGAATATTAACAATACGGCCCGTACTCTGGTCCGCATCAACCCAATTACCGATTTCCAATAAAGACGTCTGGAACAAACGAATATCTATAACATCTCCCCTGATATTGCTCAACTCAATGCGGTCACCGGCTACATACGGCCGTCTTGATATAAGCACAAACCATCCGGCGACACAAAGGATGACCTCCTGCAATGCCAGGGCCAACCCGGCACTCATGAAACCCAAAAGCAGTGTAATGGAATTAATATTCTGCACCCAAATCAAGAATACCGAACAAATCAGGATTATGTTGATCAAATAAATGGTATTCTTGCGGATCGTGTGACGCACTTTAATATCATTCACGCGTTTATTAATAATTTTTATCAGACTGAAGAGTATTATGTAAAAAAGGATGCTGATGCCGACGGTTTCTATAATGCGGCGCTGCGCGGTGCTGTAACTAAGAGGGGCATCGCCGGTTAATCGGACACTTTTCATAAAATTGAGTTTGAATGGATCCTTTGCGTCAGCATTAACAGCGGGTGGACTTGCGACCTCAGCATATGCGGCAGCACAAAATCCTGCGGTGAACAGCGTGACAACTAATAGTATAATAAATTCGGAGTTTCTTTTATTCATCTTTGCTTGTACTGGATTTCCCGAACCGCGTGCCTGAGGCGTATCTGCCTCGGGTGGAAGCTGGGTAATGACATCTGATTTTTCAATCGAAGTGTTTAGTCTTGAGCGTATGTTATACAGGAAACATTTGCATGTCAATGAATTATTGTGCAATATCAGGGTTGGATTTCATACTTAAGGCGATACGTTTACGATTCAGATCGATCTCCAGAACCGTCACCATCACTTTTTGATGAAGTTTTACAATTTCGCCGGGATGCTTAATGTATTTATCTGAAAGCTGGCTGATATGGATAAGCCCGTCGAGATGCACCCCAATATCAACAAAGGCGCCAAAATTTGTAATATTCGTGACTACGGCGGTAAGTTGCATTCCCGGATAAATGTCTTCCGGCTTCTCGATTCCTTCTTTGAACTGAATAACCTCAAACTTATCCCGCGGGTCCCTCCCCGGTTTGCGCAATTCTTCATAAATATCGCTTAAGGTCGGCAATCCGATATCCTTGGTGACATAGCTGTCCAGTTTAATCTGCTTTCTCTTTTCTTCGTCCTTCATCAATTCCTGGACCTTGCAATTAATATCGCGCGCCATCTTCTCAACAATATGATAACTTTCCGGGTGAACAGCAGAGGCGTCTAAAGGATTTAAACCATCGCGGATTCTTAAAAAACCGGCCGCCTGTTCAATCGCTTTTACGCCCACATTCGGCACCTCAAATAATTCTTCCCGTGTTTTAAAGGGACCTTTGTCCTCCCGGTATAAGACTATCGCTTTAGCTCTTGTCGGCCCTAATCCGGAAACATATGTCAAAAGCTGCTTGCTTGCCGTGTTCAATTCAACCCCGACCTGATTAACGCAGCTGACAACCACATCATCAAGGCTTTGTTTTAAAAGATGCTGGTCGACATCATGCTGGTATTGACCAACCCCGATTGATTTCGGATCAATTTTTACCAGTTCCGCCAGGGGGTCCATCAGTCGCCGCCCGATAGAAACACTGCCGCGGACGGTAACGTCATAATCAGGAAATTCTTCACGGGCCGCTTCGGAAGCCGAATAAATCGAGGCTCCGCTCTCAGAAACGATCGCAATCTGAATATCATCAGGCAATCCGATGCTTCTCACATAATTTTCCGTTTCACGCGACGCCGTCCCATTGCCGATGGCGATAAATTCGATATCATAACGATTACACAAATCCCGCAACACATGCTCACCCAGCCGGGCCTTCTGTTCACCGCTCGTGGGATAAATCGTTGTCTGGTGTTCTAATTTCCCCCGGCTGTCCAGGCAGACGAGCTTGCACCCCGTGCGGAAACCAGGGTCGATCGCCAGCATTTTTTTATGCCCCAGCGGCGGCGCCATTAAAATCTGGCGCAAATTTTGCGTAAAGACCTCAATCGCTTCCTGATCCGCCCGTTTCTTGGTCAATACGCGCATCTCAGTCTCCATTGATGGGGATAATAAGCGCTTGAAGCCATCCTCGACCGCCATGGTCACGTGCTCAGCACAAAGATTTTCCGCCTTAATAAAATAGTTTTTCAAAATCTCCAGGGCTTCATCTCGCGGCACCACAACACGCAGCGAGAGGATCTTTTCTTTTTCTCCCCGTCGCACGGCCAGAATACGGTGGGAGGGGACATTTTTCACGTCATCAGCCCAATCAAAATAATCCTTATAGTTTGTGCCTTCAACGGATTTACCGGATATCACCTTTGATTTGAATTTCCCTTTGTCAAAAAACAGTTCCCTTAATTTCGCGCGGACTTCAGCTGTTTCATTAATCCATTCGGCAATAATATCCCGCGCGCCGGCCAGGGCTTCCGCGACATTTTTCACCGTCTTTTCTTTTTCATCTTTGGCCTTCTTTTCCCCGGTGTCTTTGACCTTCTTTTCCTTGTTAATATACTTTTCCGCTTCTTTTTCCGGATCTTGATTGCCTTGCTCAAAGATAAGCTTCGCCAGGGGTTCCAGACCTTTCTCTTTAGCGACAGTGGCGCGCGTTCTACGCTTGGGACGGAAAGGCAAATATATGTCTTCCAAAACCGTGAGCGATTCAACCGCCAGTATTTTGGCCTTCAGGTCAGGTTTTAATAATTTTCTTTCGGTAAGGGAAGCAAGAATAGCGTCCCGGCGCTTGTCTAATTCACGCAGTTGATTGACACGGTCACGGATATTAGTGATCGCGACCTCATCAAGATTACCTGTTACTTCTTTACGATAACGCGCGATAAAAGGAACGGTGGCCCCGCCGTCCAGCAACTCGACGGCCGCCTTTATGCTGCGCTGGGCAACATTTAACTCGGAAGATATTTTCTGCAGATATTTATCTAACATTTTTTCAGCACTTTTCCCGGATACAAACCGTCAGGAAAGATCCGTTACAGTATTTTTAATAACTTAATCCCGCTTTTAACCCGTATTCGTATTGGCTGTTATCTGGTTCATAACCCGCGATACATATTTGATCACAATTAATGGAAACATCCGAATCATCAATGTGCCAAAAGCGCACAAAAGGCTCAAAGAAATAATCTACCCGTTCCGCTGATTTCATAAATTTTATTGAAGAACGTAATCCTAACCCGACCTGCTGATCATTTTCGAGATTTCCGTAACCCAACTCCAGGCGGCTCACCTGTTTGCCATGCAAAAATAAATCATACTCCAGAACAAAATCTGTTGACCACGAATTTTGATGCTCTTTATGAAATTCTAAACCAATGGGCATATAATAATAGTTTGATTCGCGGTCATAGCCGTAATGCCCGACCGTTGTTCTCCGCCCTCCCGAATTATCCAATAAAAACCGATAACCTAAACCGACATACGGCGTCAGCCTAAAAGAATCATTAATAGGCATGTCATAGCCCGCCACCCCTCTTGTTTCAAAAATGTAATTAGGGATACCATTATCCGCTCCCGAACCATCCGATTCATAATCCACTTCACCATAGCTAAATCTGGCATCAAGGCGGAACATATTTATCTTGCTGTCTTGTGAAAAGGCCTCTTGCCAATCAAATTTCTTGTTTACGTTAGTGCGGTGCGTGTAAGCCGCAAACACACCGGAGAAATAACCGTCCTGACGCATCAAATGAGGCTCGCGGTAATCATAACCGAAAAGCTCTAAACCAAACTCGATCGTATTTAACGGGTTATCCCGGTGGAGAAGCCGCCCCCAGAGATCAACACCTTTCTTTTTTTCATTAAGAAATCCCGGCTGTTCGGTATCCCCCCTGTCCATTTCACGTACAGCCGTGGCCGTTTCTTGCAAACCTTCCATATCTTCATCAATACGCGCCATATTTCGCGCGAGCCGGTCATGAACAGAACGTGGCGGCTGCATTTCATCCCCCGCGATATGACAAGCCTTATTCCAAAGGGCGGGACGTTTTTCTTCAGTATAAAACTGAACGCAGTCGAGTTCTTTATTGATCAATTGATCCCTATCGGATTTTGAATAATAATCCCCGGCAAAGAGTGACGTTGTGATAAGCATCACTGCTAAAAATAATATGAGTATTTGGTAAGCGCGCATAATATAACTAAATATGATGGTTTATTTTATACGTGATTATAATAAACATTTACCGCTCCATCAATTAATTTTTCGACTTTTTTCAAAGAACACTCATCAGCGCTTAGAAAACTTCTTCTTTGACCCTCTTGCCATTAATATCAAAATTGATTTTATTCGTTAATCGATCATTTTGATATCGCGACTTTTCTTTGAGATGTCCATTTTTATGATAAACAAGTTCTGCCCCCTCTTTTTTATTATCCTTATAACTCGTTATTTTCCTTAAAGCCCCGTCCTCATAATATTCTTTGCTTAAACCCTCCAGTTTCTCTTCCTTAATTGACGCCACAAAAAGTCGGGCACCACTCTCAGGATAAAATATCTCACTTTGGCCATCAAGTTTGTTATCGCGAAAATGTCCTTTGCCCTTTAATCCCCCCTCTTGATAAAAGGACTTGATGATCCCGTTACGTTTTCCATTCAGATAAAACTCTCTGCGCTTTACCAGGCCGTTTGGATAAAACTCACGGGACAGACCCTCTTGAATATCATCCCGGTAATTAACCTCAGATTTCCATTTACCATTAGAATAAAATTCCCGGCATACACCATCCTTCTTGCCGTTTTTATAATTCATTAAAAAAACCAACCTCCCGTTCTCATCATATTTCTTGTAAACACCATATCGCTTCCCCTCTTGAAAACCCTCCACGAATTTCAGCCTGCCATTAGCGTAGTACTCTTTGAAGACACCATTCTTCAAACCATTGACGTATTGTTCACGGCGCTTTACTTCACCGGTAATATAATAGATAAGACGCTCTCCTTGCAGAAAATCATGAATAAACTTCTGCCGCGCCATAATGTTGCCATTACGGTAATATTCTGTAAAAATCATTTCCCTTTTACCATCAACATATTTACCCGTTAATTTCTTGCGCCCACTGGCATAATATTCCTGATACGTCCCCTGCGGTAAATTGTTAACATAATTGATCTCCGCCTGCAACGCACCGCTTTTATAAAATCCTGTAGCAAGCCCTTCAATCTTGTCATCCTTATAAAACCCGTTGGATTTAACATAACCGGATTTTCCATACTCTGTAAACGGGCCTTGCTTCTGCCCATTTTCGTACATTACTTCGATTTTGATCTCACCTGATTGATAGTATTCCTGGGTGAGGCCATCTTGAACACCACGTTTATAAGCTTTGCGGAAATGAAGAACTCCGGAAGGATAAAGTTCTTTGCGGACATCTATTGTTGATGAATATTCTGAACAACCAGCGATGAAGCCAAAAATGATCGGAAAAAATAAAAAATAAATGTGCTTTCTCACGGCTGCTCCTGTTAATAATACTTAATAAGTCTAAAGCTAATAACATTACATGTCAAGGTGACATCCTCCCCTAAGCCCGTACAGCCTATGACATGAAAGGGAAAAACTTATCCGGCTAGAAAAAAGGTGAATAATTCCATAAAGAAACCCTTAAATGTTGATTGTTTCAGAGGGGTGTCTTTTTCTTAAAACGGCAGGCAAAGAATGAGATGACAACGCCTATATAAAAAAATGCCGGCTGGAAGATAAACTGGACGGTATGCGCCCCTTTAGGCACAAAAAGACAACGCGGACAGGATAATTAGCACATTCGCGCTAATAAAAAGCCCCGTTAAGGGGCATTTCATATTAAACGGAGAGGCCGGGATTCGAACCCGGGGATCCGTTACCAGATCAACTGATTAGCAGTCAGCTCCATTCAACCACTCTGGCACCTCTCCAAAATCGTAAATTCATATTATAAATAGAGTTACAAGATTTCAGAATTTTGAACTTCATCGTTAAAAGTGGATTGTGCTAAAACGGTGCTATCTTTTAAGGATATATTATACATAATTTTTTGAGATTGTAAATTAATTCTAATCAATTTCTAATCAATTTTTCTTATGGTGGATTGTAACTCATAGTGCAACAGAGAGTCAAGCTTTAGATCTCTGCTATCCTGTAAGCATTGTTTTGCCATTTCATTTGCCGTTTTACCAGCCATCGCTGTGACATCTTGGAACTGCGGTATCGTTTAATATTCTTCTCGCAAGACCTCCCCGTTGAGAACATTGATTCAATGGAGTTTGTAGAATGCAGTGCTTTTCTTAAAAGTTCAGGAACTTTCATACGGTGAAGCGTCAACAGCTCCTCTTGAGCCGCTGCTAATGATCTTGCGCTGGATTCGTTGATCTCAGACAGCCATTCCTTAAGATTCTCCAATGATTCTTCAGCATCCTCCCTCATACGTCTTCAGATTAATCGCGTCTCTGAAGCGACGGCTTGCTTCACGACGATATTTCTTCGGCAAATGTCTTTGAATGTTTCGGTTCTGATGAATAGTGCATCGTTGGTGGAGCAATTTCTTCCCGAAGAGATCTTTTATTGCCCGAATAATACCACCACCTACATCGGGAACAAAAATGACGCAATGCTTTTTTTAGTTGAAACTCCACAGGTTTCATCCAACGCTTTTTTTCCTCTGACCAACACTTCTGTTAATTCTTTGTTCCAGTTCCCTTCCTTATGCAATGTCATAAAAACTTCCTTGTTCTTTTTGATTCTTTTCGCTATTCTACTCATGGACAGTTTTTCCTTTTTTTTGGTTATCCAGTGGATCATTATAATTCACTGGAGGAGCTGTCCTTATCTTTTTTTCAACGAACTCTAGTTTAACTCCCGGTATTTAGTTAATTGGTGACAGGGGACTATATTCTTTAAGACAAATCGCTTAACCTGTCAAATATTAGTTTCTTTCACTGTTCTTCAATAATAAAATACATGTAATATCTACGCTATAGGATTAGCATAATTGTGTATTTTTAATATTCATGATTCATGTGTTTCTAAATTCACAAAGACTGTATCTATAAAAATGTTCAAGCCTTCGAAATCAAAAGTCTTTACCCTCATTTTAATTTTAATTTTATTTTGCTTTGTTGAAATAACTGCTTTTATTTTCTTACTTATTTTATCCAAAACCCACAATCTTAAATATATTCCTATTAATGATCGCTACTTAACAGGAAATCAAGTGCTTATTCTTGAGAATATTCTTGAGAATAAAATGACCTACAACAGTTTCGATGCTCTTCTGGGGTGGAGTGTTCAAAAAAACGGCTATAAAAATAAATACATGTTCGCAAATAGTCAAGGCCTGCGCGCTAACCGTGAATATACCTTTAAAAAACCAGAGAATATATTACGTATTCTTTGTTTTGGCGATTCTTTTACTCACGGCGAAGGAGTAACTAATGCGTCAACTTGGCCGGCTTTTTTAGAAAAATCTAAAAATGTTGAGGCATTAAATTTTGGAGTTGCTGGAGGCGGATCTGATATGGCATATCTTCGTTATTTACGTGATGGTTCTGCCTATGAAGCTGATATTGTAATCTTGGGAATTATGACAGAAAATATAGGTCGACATGTTATGACTTTCTGGCCATACTATCAATCATTCTATGGATTAAGCAGTGCTCCACACGTGATTCCAAAACCAAGATATGTCATTAAAGACAACAAACTTTCTCTGATTAAACCATTCTTGCAAACCAAAGAAGATATTCGAAATTTTAAGAATGATCCAGCAAAATATTTACCGCTTATCGGACAAAATGATTTTTATTACAATAAAAAATATAAAATTGGTTTCTTTGATTTTTTACCATCTTTTCGTTTAGCAAAAGTTCTTTATCATAATTTAAAGCATAAAAATACAATAAGAATGTGCTATTATAAGGAAACTTCCGAGGCTGTTCAAATCACCTATAAAATTATTGACTCTTTTGTCAAGGATGTCAAAAGAAACGGTAACTTACCGATTCTTTTGATGTTACCTGCGGAATCTGATATTGAAGATTCAAGACAAAAAAAACCTCGAGGTTGTCAGCATATCTTAGACTATTTGCAAAAAAATAATTATCCTCATATTGACTTCACGAATTATCTCGAACAACATGCTTCACATATACCTTTGGATCAACTTATTCAAGGACATTACTCTCCTGTAACTAACAAATTAGTTGCACAAGCTATTTTAACTTATGTAATGGATTTATTGAAACCGACTGGTGTCAAGTGAGGGATTAACTCTCCAGACAAAATTTGAACCTTAATTATTATTGTCGAGAATATCTACAAAAACGGGCCGCTACAATTCATGGCGTTCCCGTTTTTGATACAACTCTCCCGCCAGTAGCCGGCTACTGGCACTGGCTCGTTATACCTAAAAATTTATTGGCTTTTTGGACAATATTTTTGAATATGGTGATTCTTGGTATCAGCAACATAAATACAATTTTGATCATCAATATACATCCCCTGAGGATAATAAAACTCTCCCCCTTTCATGCCTTCAGTTCCCCATTTGCTAACAAAATTACCCTGTGGATCAAATTCCTGAATCCTATGATTTCCTTTATCCAAAATAAAAACTGCCCCCTGATTATTGACTGCAATCGCAGACGGATCGATAAACTGTCCTTCATTCGAACCGTAGCCGCCCCAGGATGAAATTCTGTTTCCGTCAAAGTCAAATTTTTCAACCATTTCACTTTTAGGGAACAGCACATAAATAACATCCTCAAAGATTGCTACAGAATCAGGATACAACTCACCTGAATAATCATACGGCACACAGGTGCCTGAGCCTATCGGAGCCATGCTGGATAGCACACAATTACCGATCCCGGAATATTCTAGCCGGATAATCTCTGACTCTATATCACCGGCTGAATTTAATTACTTCATCCCCCGCAAGGACTGCTCGCTTCGCTCGCGGCGAACATATCACTTACATAAATTCCTTCAACCTAAATACGAAAGAACCCCCATTCTTTTGAAGTTGTCTGCTCTCCTCATATCTCTCCGTGTCCTTCAAACTTTGAAAACCTCTTATCATTCAGTCCTTCTCCGCCTCACTTCTTGGCGGATACTATGACTTCTGCTGACTTCTGAGCGTTCAGTCATACATCTCGGCATGGTTTGCTGTCTCTAATTTCATATCCACAGCTTATCGCTCAGATCTCCCCAGGTAAAAACGCTTACTTTCGCTCCATCTATCTGCCGCATTTACACTACCTGGTTCGGATAGTTTTGGGCCTTGTTTTGTTTGGCAAACTCACCCAACAGGCATATGCCTTATATGCGGTTCGTGTTCCTCAGACCGGAGCTTTGCCGCCGACTTCCTTCAGATTCTCCGCCATAGGCCGGATGAGCTTCTGGCTCACACCTCACAGTGGACACCCTTGTCTTAAGCTAACGTTGGCACTATCAACTACCGTATCGGTCTTTCACCGACTAGCAAGCACCCATGCCGGGCGCACAACCGGAAAAAGCCTGCCCTCAATTTAAAGAGCAGGCTTTTAAAACAATCGGCTAAATAATAATTAAAAGTCGATCTGACCCCTTATTCCCCCAATAACAATTGTGTTATCACCATTTGCAGCATCTCCACCATACGGATTCATGACAAGCTGCACATCAGGACTAATTGTTAAATGGTCATTAACCTTGTAGCTGTAATAAAGCTCAATATGTCCTTCGGGATCAGCTTTTAGATTACTTCCCGCAGTTTTATAATCATCAGAAGGAAAAATCTGCCCAAATGCAATTCCAAAAACATCTTCATCTCTTCCCCATGATTCACCAGCTACCTGCATTCCTAAACTATAAGAATGTTCAAGCGAAAAGCTTTCACCGTTTAGATATACTTCAGGATTTTGCCAAGCATAGCGGGCAAATACTCCTATGATATCAGTAAGCTCTTGATCTGCGCTTAGACCAAAACCATAAGAGCTTTCTTGAACCTGGGTTGAATCATTCCATTTTGTGTGATCACGACTATTGCCCCAGCAAAAGACACGATAGTTGCCGGACTTTCCCGTAATTTTAGGACTAATTGTAAGTTGTCCTCCATAAAATGTATCTTCAAACATATCTTCCCAATCAGCATTTCCGTCCATTATGATGGCCTCGACTGCAACTGTTTCTGCCGGGGCTAAACTTAAGATAAAGCCTGCCGAATTATCAGGAAATTCAATTGCGGATGAATGTTTAAATCCTGAACTTAAAAACTGAGTTGTTTCATCATTAGCATATTCATTAGAATCCATAAAAGCATCCGCGGCAATTTTACCAACTGTAACGGTTAAAGAATCTAAATTGTGCCGATACCATGCTTCTGTAACACCTGTGTTTGAGTCTCCACCAGTTGCATCAGCATTTACAGCGCTAAAAACTTTAAGCTCATCATCAACACCAGCGCCTTCACCTGCTTCTGTTGC
>JAGLNJ010000057.1 GCA_023139575.1 Candidatus Omnitrophota bacterium
TTGCATCACCAACATCTTCGCTGTTT
This sequence comes from Candidatus Omnitrophota bacterium, assembly GCA_023139575.1. GTDB lineage: Bacteria > Omnitrophota > Gorgyraeia > Zapsychrales > JANLHA01 > JAGLNJ01. Next base: position 27 of record JAGLNJ010000057.1, read on the forward strand.
TTTGATAAATCATCTCCGTTGGCCTTATCTGTAAATTGATAAACATATGTTACGCTTGCTCCAATCTCAATATCTTTAACTAAAGGAGCTATCCCTGAAGATTTTGCTTCTTCAATTTTGCTATCGAGCCCGTCAATCTTCTTCTCAACCCGACTTAATTTTGTTTGATTCCCTTTCTCTTTACTTTCATAAACTGCCAATCGACCCTCCAGCTCTTTTATCCTGGAATCCATTTGTTCTATTTTTTCAATCAACATCTCATTTGTTACTGCGGCATATACATTCTTTTGACTGAAAGAACATAGCATGCAAAGACATACAACCAAAACTAAAGTCTTTAAAAAACATCTGCGCATTTCTTTTTCCCCTTTCTTTTGTTGTAAAACCTGATTATATTTGCCTGTTTATATGCGTTAAATTTCCATCTTTTAAATAGTAATTATCCACGCATAAATTCTTGAGAAATTTTTTATCATGAGACGCAATTAATAAAGAATAATCATTTTTTTTAAAATATTCAGTGATTTTCTTAATAACGTTGTCGTCGATACTCGCTGTCGGTTCATCCAGAATTAAAACGTCTGGATTCATGGCAAGAACACCGGCTAAGGAAACAAGCCGTTTTTGTCCCCAAGATAGTTTTGTCGTTATTCGTTTCAGTAAAGATTCAATTCCTAATTCCTTCACAAGTTCTTCTGTGAGTTGCTTCACATCATCAAGCTTCACTCCCAGGTTTAAAGGACCGAAAGCAATATCCTCTTCAACCGTAGGACAAAATACTTGATCATCAGGGTCTTGAAAGAGATAACCGATTTTTCTCCTGGCTTGAACGAAATCTTTTTCTTGGGCACACTGCCTTTCAAAAAGAACGACATCTCCTTTCTGCGGATAGGCCAGTCCCATGATAAGAGAAAAAAGTGTTGTTTTGCCACTCCCGTTCGCTCCAATAATGCCTGCTCGCTGTCCTTTTTTCAAGGAAAAATCAAGTGACTCAAAGACCTTAATCTCTCCCGGATATTCATAGTAGATATTTTCTAATTTAATTAACTCCATAAAACAAACCTGGTTAAAATAATCAGTGCCATAAATATTGCAAACAGAATATCAATCCTGTGAAAATGAAAATGGGTTAACATTGGGAAATCTCCACGAAAACCCCTTAATGTTAATGCTTGATAAATTCTTTGAGATCTTTCATAACTGTTTACAAAAAGCATTCCCACCATGTAAGCATAAGTTTTCAGTGTGCTGATATTTGTTTTCGGACAAAATGACCTTGCTTTAGCTGTGTTCATTAATCTTTCATATTCTTCATGAAGAACGCTAATATAGCGATACAAAAACATTGATAAATAGACTAACTTCTTTGGAAATTTAAGATGAAAAAGGGCATGAGCCAAAGAAAAAACATCCGTTGTTCCTATAAGCGCTATTGTGAACAATAAAATAGCATTTGCCTTTAGAGTTATGATAAAGGTGTAAATAGCTCCTTCAACACTAAACGAAAAAGTTTTAATTGCGAAAAGAGTTTTTCCTTCAATATTAAAAGGAAGCGTCAACCAAAGCAGGCCGACAAATATGTTTAAAGCGACAATGCGACTTAATAACTCTTTTGAGTTAATACCAGCAATAATGATAAAAACTACTGCCAGGGTTAAATAACATATTGCCGCCGGGACATTCTGTAAAAGCGCGATGACAAAAACTAACGGAATAAACGTCAGAATCTTCACTCTTGGATCAAGCAAATGTAAAACCGATTTTCCTTGTGCGAAAATATCAAAGTGCATGTTTCTTCTTCATTAAATAGATAAAAGCAAAAATACCGGTTATCAAACCGAGTCCACCTGCGACAGGCACTATCCCGGACTCTGATTGTTGTTTTTCAAGATCCCTAATTCTCTGTTCAAGCGGTTTGGTCTTTTTTTCAATTAAATGGTTAAGCTCAGTTTCAAGCATTGTCTTATCAGTGAGCGATTCGACATTTTCAGATAATACGTTCTTCTCCTTTTCAATAATAAATTCGGCTTTATGGCCTTGCCCTGCGTTCATGATAATCTTAAAAGAATCAACAACATCCAGGCTGACTTTAAATTTGCCTTCAGTATCTGTTGCAGTTTTTATAATTAAAGAATTATTACTTAAAGAATAAACCTCTATTTCAGCTTTTTGGGCAGGTCGACCGCCTCTGTAGTACCCTTCTCCATTCAAAACACTGCCTTCAAGATAGCAGAACAAATTAACTTTATGAGCAAAAGCATAATTATTCACTGTCAAAATACAGCCAATGAACGTCAATAACAGAATGGGTGTTTTTAAACGCATAAAATTTCCGGTTTAACTTTTTTTATAAATCGCAAAACGATTGCTGTTATGATTCCGTCTATAACCATGACTGGAATATGTGCGAGAAAAATAAGTTTTGCTGATGCTGCAAAATGTTCTCCGCTTAAAATAAGCGATATGCTTAACAAAAATGCACTTAAAGAAACGGAAATAAAACCCGTTAAAAATCCGATAAGAATTAAAGGCAGGCTGTTCCTTTCCATTAATTTATAAAACAAAAAAAAGCAAAGCAGTGCCGGCATGGCCATATTGAAGGTATTAACTCCCAGGCTTGTCAACCCGCCAAATTGAAATAGAATCGTCTGAAGCAATAACGCTACAAATATCGCGCAAAAGCCGGCAGGCCCCAATAAAAGCCCAACCAGTCCATTAAGGATAAGATGTACATTTCCCGGCCCAAGAGGCACATGGATAAGAGAAGCGATGAAAAAAACCGCGGAAAACACGGCAGTTTTCACAATATCCTTATCTTTTAATCGCTTCAGACTTATACCAACGCCAGCCGCGGTGAGAGCATAACCTGTCATAATCACAGGTAATGATAATATCCCTTCAGATATATGCATAGATACCTGCTTCATTGCCGTTTCGGGCATATATTTTATTTGCCCTCACCGGAATAAAACTTGTCTTAATTATTTTTTTTGTTTGTTATGATTTCATACGCTTTAAGCCATAACACAGCTCCGATTTCAATGGATTTTTCTTCCTCGCCATGTTTGATGGTCTTTTCGTCTTCATTGAGTGCGGCAAAACCCCACCATCCATCCTTGGGAATAGCATAGGTAAAGACACCGTTTTTATCGCATTTTACAACTTGCGTAACAAGAGATCCTTTGGGTGCGCTAAAAGCGCCTTTTTCATTATAATGTTCGATTTCGACTTCACTAAAAGGTGCTGGCTTGCCGTTTACCTTAACAATCCCTTGAAAAATGTTTCCTGCGTAAATCCCGAAAGGTCGTGTTAGCGGAACAATTTCTGTCTTAAGTCCGATTTCTTCATCCCAGCCTTCTTCTTTACCGAATGCATCAACAATAACCTTTGTATAATGAATAATGTAACAGTCTTCTGCCGGTTCCCAATATGGTTTTGGTTCAACATAAAAAATATAATCTCCGGGACGAGTTATTTTATAACTTGTTTGCCATCCTTTAAAAGTTTCCTTGTCTGAATAAAGTTTGAAATCCAAGGGTTTTAAGCTTTCAATTAAATCCTGTTTCTTTCCATCAACATATACGCCAAATTCAGCCGGCTTTTCCATATTCATAGACACACCTTCAAATGGATGCGCAAACATTACCTTAATATTCAGATCAGAATCCTTTTGATCTTCTACAATATCTTCTGATGGAATCACCATTCCAAAATGTGCAAAGCTGTTTTGCGCTGAAAAAGCCAATAATCCAAGCACCAAAGTAATTGATAAAATCCAGCATTTTATATTTTTTAACTGCATCTTCTCCCCCCCCCCTTGTGTTGTTACGATTCTTATTATCGTGTTACTTGCGTTTAAAAAAATATTTATTTTACCCGATTGTACTCATAACCAATTCACCATGCTTCATTCCTTTTAAAGAAATTAACCTGTCTGCTAATTCTTGCAGTTTTTTTGCCTTTCCTTTTACCGCAATTGTTTCTAAACAATTATGATGATCAAGGTGAACATGCTGAACAGCTAAAACCGCATTTGGATAAATATGCTGGATATGCATTGATTTGTTAATAACATCTCTTTTATGATGATCATAAACAAGAACAATACAACCACTCACCTCTTCATTGCCCTTCCATTTTTCCTGAATAGCATTCTTTCTTATCAGGTATCGAATGGCCTGTGAACGGTTAGGAACCCGATGTTTCTCGACAAGAGAATCAAGTTCATCTAATAAATTATCTTCTAACGAGACGCCGAATCTTTTCATTTACAATGTCACCTTTTGAAAGAAAGTAACACTTCATATAATAAATGTCAAGAAAATTTTCGGACTAGATTCAATAAAAATGGGGTAAAGTTATTTTATCGCTGAATTCTATTCAAAACCCTGGGGACCATATGGGGACTAAATAGACACACTGAGGAGAGGTTAGCTTTTTTTCAAGAATAAATGAGATTCTCCCTTTGGCCGTTGATGACGTAAATATGGACGGCAATCATTATGATAGAGTTAGCATATTTGAGCTTGCAGAGCGCAAGCATATTCTGTTTAACCCTCCCTTGGGCGGAGCAGGTGCCAGGCACCCAAAAGGGACAGAAACGAAGTAATTTAGATCAAACTAGTATTTCAGCCGCATTCTCATATATCAAAAAGTTGCAAAACTCGTCCACTACTTGGGCATAATCGAAAGGATAACACTAAAAATATTTATGTTTTGATCTCAGGGCTGCCGGGAGGGGAGAATCCTGTGCAACTTGCTCCCGGCATTACTGTATGCCCTCTTACATGCGACCTTACGGTTATTGATATGGCTGCTGTTGGTGCAGCTGGATTCAATGAATGGGCTGCCGTTGGATCATTGGCACCAAATTGTGTAAGTGAAATTGAGTCTGCCAAAGATTTTGCCGTCACACCTGGATATGACACCCTTGGAAGAGTATGGCTCGCTTCTACTCTGCTATCTTTTCGGGGGTTTGATAGCCACTTATGCCTCGCGTACAACACCTATTCTTGGGATTTGGTAGCGGGGAGGGTTGCCTCAGCTAGCAGACCAGCACGTTATCCGAGTACGGAAGAATTACCAAGATTTCAAGGCGGAATATTGGATTTTCATCTAAAAGTCTGGCGGGATGGAAGCGATCCAAAGTTATTGACAAAAGAAGATGCTGATTGGGTTAACTACTATTTCAATATTTTTAATAAATTAACCGCAAAATATGACAATTTGAGACTCGCTATTGAAGCCGCTGTGGATTGGAGATACTCAGCTGATTACAGATCAGCATTGGCTCGTATTTGGTGTGGAATAGAGGCTATATGCGGCATCAGCAATGAATTGGTTTATCGTGTTTCTTTGGTATGCTCGGCTTTACTTGAAGAACGAGGTGAGAAGAGATTGCAGCGTTTTCAGGAGATCAAACAGTTGTACAATTGTAGATCAAAGGCTGTGCATGGTGATAAGATACCTGAGGAACAGAAGATTGATGCCTTATTCTCATCGTATCATTTACTTCGAGACCTTATTATTTTGTCTGGTGAAAGAGGGCATACTTGTAAAAGAGCACACAAATCCTTAATTTTCAAGAGTTTTTCCATGGGGTTCGATTACTTTAATCACCACAAACAATGCTTATCTCTTTTAATATTAATAATTTGCGTTAATATAGGAAGGGCTTGGTGACCGGATAATGCCTGTCATCTATTCAAAAATCCAGGCTTTCACAATAATATTGGAGATTTGCTATGCTAAACCATTCCGGAAGGGCCATCTTTACCCGTTCAGCCATTGGGGCAGAATCTTTTAACCCGATTCCTCCCATTTTGATTACAAAGCGGTTTTGTCTCCTGCTGCCTCAGGTTCAGAAAAGATCAAGGGTATATACCCGCAATCCAAACTTGTAAGATAATAAAGCGAGAAGCATCGAAAGAAAACAGCAAAAGGCAGTTGGATCATGGCCATCAAAAGGATCACGGCAATGACAAACGGTATCCCTGCAATAAAGGCAAAAATACCGAAAAGGGCCTCAGCTTTAAGGAGCAAAATAAAAATAAGATATGGAATGCCGAATACGATTGCTCCCACAAAAAGGATAGCAAGAAGAAATAAAAGCATAACTACCATGGCTATAATACCGCTGCAAAATCCTAAGCCGATCAGTACCAAGAGGAATAACCATATATCTTTAGTATTTTCTTTATAAATATCGAGAAATCGCCGCCACCCTTCTTTGAACGTTGACGCGTCCATGGCCTGTATCGGGATAACGAGATGTTCGTTCAGAACGTAAACGACTGTGGAGGCGATGCCGAAAAGAATCAAGATTATAATTGGCCCCAAGCCGGCTTTGAGAGCCGGGAAAATGATGGATTCAAAATTACCATCCGCAAGATCTCCTAAAAAAGGTTTAACGGAAGAAAAGGCCCAGAATCCTATGCCGGCAAAAAGCAGGAGTCCGATAAACATTATTATCATTAAAAAGAAGAATTGAGAATTACCTTCTTTTGTATATCGTTTGAAGGGTGATCCGATAAGGTCGCTATTTTCCGTAATGCTGTTATACCAGACGAATTTAAAACGGGCGCAAAGCCAGGTGAAAAGAATCATCAGCGGCAATAAAAATATAAGCCCTATCATCACGATGCCGCCAAGATACGGCCTAGCCTCCTCCCAGCCTTCCCGGAAGCTTTTATTCTGCTTTAAAGGATCCGTCTTGGGTTCGGATTGAATGGGGTCGGTATTCATGAGGGTTGATTTGCCGTAAGCCTGCGCTTCGGTCGTGATAATATCCGGTAAGAAATCAAACGCGGCCTGCGCGTCAGAAGGCCCTTCAGATTGATTGCCCAATCTGCTTACATTAAAGTTTCCCCCTCCTCCCAAAGCCCCGGCTAACCAGGCAATAAAGAGTAATTTCAGCCATTTCTTAAAGGAAAACGGCTGAAATAAAATGGCCTTGGTGCGGTTAAAACTTTGTCCGATGATTGTGGAAAACGGAATAGTGCGCATGAGGTATATCCTTTTTAATGATCAATACGATTTACTTATTATCATAAATACCTTTTATTTAAATTCAAGTAATGAATGAGAAAATTAGATGCGGGTAAGTTGGGTGTCATCTTTGCTTTTTGAAATACCTGATAGCTTCGATTTCTGGATTGAGCGGCATAGGACTTAAGTCGATACCACCAGGGTTGTTGGTTGTAGCAGATATGCTTTGAGCTGTATTCGTAAACGTACTTTCAAAATCATCAAAGTTCCCGTCAGCGGCCGATGTATGCGCGTGATTTAAATCGCCAATTAATTTATTTGAGTCTTCTTCAGTAATGTCAACAATAGATTCTCGTAGATCGCCTGATTTCAACTGCATTCTTACTGAACCATTTTCTTTCTGGAGTGTATAAATTGTCGATGAGTCAGCTTTATTGACTATCCGTTCTTCGCACAACAAGGCGGAGCCAGGGGCATTTTTGACAGGAAAATATTACATAGTGTCTGCTGAAAAAAGATGAAACAATAATAAGCATTATCTTTAGTTTCAAAAGTGCACGGTTTCTGCAACATTTTGGTCAAAAAGCTTGCACTTATGCATTAATTTTAATGATATTTTACACATTTTGTCGTCGACGTTTGTGCTAATTCTGACTTTTTCAGCAAACCCTATTTATAGATTGAAAGGAAGTCCAGGCGGTATTGTTTGTGGAAGAGCGAAAATATTTCGGGGATTGATTTGGTCTATCCCCCAATACGGAACATATCGATTTTCTGAATGTTTTCTTGTAAATGGTGGAATAATGAACGGTTTTCAGAATATTTATCGGCTCTCTTAGCCCATAAATCAGCAATAAAAGCGCTTATATGGCAGTCGTTTAACCCATTATCAAGCGCTTTGGTGAGGTCGTGCCCTTCTCCGGCAAAAAGGCAATTATATAATTTTCCATCAGCAGATAGACGCAGTCGGGTACAGCTGCCGCAAAAGGGCTGTGTTATAGAAGAGATAAAACCCACCTCCCCTTGGTCATCTTCATAAGCGTAGCGTGATGCCACTTCCCCATAATGCCGGGGGCTTAAGGGTTTTAATGGGTATTTAGCATTGATTTGGGAAAGAATTTTACTGTTGGGGACAACAGACTCAAGATCCCATTGATTCAAGGTGCCGACATCCATATATTCTATAAAACGGACAATATGACAGGTGCCGCGAAAATATTCGGCAATTTTAAGAATTTCATGATCGTTAATGCCCTGCAGGATGACAGTGTTGATTTTTATGGTTTTGAAGCCTGCCTGTTGGGCAACCTTGATTCCATCTAAAACTTTATCGACATTACTATTGGATCCGGAAAGTTTTTGAAAAGATGCGTTATGCAAAGTATCTAAACTAACGGTTAAACGATTTAAGCCGGAGGCCAATAGTTTTTCAGCATGGTCTGAAAGTAGAATGCCGTTGGTTGTCAGGGCTAAATCCTTTAACCCGTTAATGGCAGAAAGACGGCCGATGAGGTCTGTCAAACCGGGACGCAATAATGGTTCGCCTCCTGTCAGGCGGATCTTGGTGACTCCCAGATCAACAAAAATGTGACATAAAGCCTCGATTTGTTCAAAGGAGAGGTAATCGTCCGGTTTTAAAAAAGAAAAGCCGCTCCCGCTTCTTGTCGGCATGCAGTAATGGCAGCGCAACTGGCAACGGTCGGTCACAGATAGACGCAGGTCCGTTAAAGGGCGGTTAAATTGATCGCGAAGTTTTAAGGTGGTTTGTTTTAAAGTGGGAAATTGTTGGTTCATGTTAATTTATTGATTATTCACTCGTTACCGAATTATCTTTATTCAAGGCTCCTCTCATAGCGTGCCAGCAAAGTGTGGCGCATTTGACGCGAGAAGGGAATTGCCAGATACCGGAAAATATTTTTAATTTGCCCAGATCATTAGCTTCTGATTCAGGGTTTAATTCTTTAAGAACCAGGCGGTGGAACTGGTCGAATAAATTTTGACTCTGATCAAGAGTTTTTCCCTTTAGAGCTGACGTCATCATCGAGGCTGAAGCTGTGGAAATGGCGCAGCCGTCATTTTCAAATGTAATATCTTCAATGACATTATTCTTATCAATTTTTAAATAAATAAAGAGATGATCACCGCAAAGCGGGTTATACCCCTCAGCAACATGCGATGCCCCCTTCATTTTTCCATGGTTGCGGGGATTTTTATTGTGATCCAGAATGACCTGTTGGTAAAGTTCGCGTGTTCTTGAGTTTTCCATTAAAATATTTCGTGTTTAGGGGAATAATTTCATCGCCTTGATGATAGATTTGGCGAGTATATCAATTTCTTCCTTGGTATTATAAAAAGCTAATGAAGCCCGTGAGGTTGCCGGAATGTTGAAATGTTTCATAACGGGTTGTGTGCAGTGATGTCCGGTACGGATCGCAACGCCATCTTCATCGACTAAGGTTCCTAAATCATGCGGATGAATATTGGGCAGAACGAAAGAAAAAATAGCGGCTTTTTCCCGGGCGGTTCCGATAATACGCAAATTCGGAATTTCACTCAGGACTTTATTGCCGTATTCCAGCAAATCATGTTCATAGGCAACGATGTTATCATATCCAACTTTTTCTATATATTCCAGGGCTGCTGATAAGGCGATTACCCCGGCGACGTTCGGGGTTCCGGCTTCAAATTTATAGGGAAGAATATTATAGGTTGTTTTTTCAAAGGTCACCGAGGAAATCATATCTCCCCCGCTTTGATATGGATTCATTTGATTGAGCAATTCTGCCTTTCCATATAACACCCCAACACCTGTCGGGCCGAATAATTTATGCGCCGAAAAGGCGAAAAAATCACATCCTGATTCCTGAACATCGATTTTCTGATGGCTGATGGCCTGTGCCCCATCAATTAAAACCGGAATGTTAAATTGATGCGCTGCATCTATAACTTTTTTAATAGGGTTGATGGTTCCCAAAGAATTGGAAATATATACAATTGAAACAAATTTGGTTTTCTTTGAAAGAAGTTTTTCGAATTCCTCAAAGATAATATCGCCGTCATCGTTGAGAGGGATGACTTTTAAGTTGCCGCCGACTTCATCGCAAAGGATTTGCCAGGGAACAATGTTGGAATGATGTTCCATCCCGGAAATAAGGATCTCGTCCCCTTTTTTCAAGAATTTTCTGCCGTAGCCATGCGCGACAAGATTAATGCCCTCTGTTGTCCCGCGGGTAAATATGATTTCTGTCGATTTGGCGGCATGAATGAAATCCCTGACCTTATCCCGGGACTTTTCAAAATTAGCGGTTGCCCGTTCGCTTAAGTAATGAACACCGCGGTGCACATTAGATGTCCCAGTAGTGTAATATTGTTCCAGAGCGCGTAAAACACTTTCAGGTTTAAGAGTGGTCGCGGCATTGTCAAAATATACCAGCGGCTGTCCATGGATTTTGACAGCCAGAGTGGGAAAGTCTTTTCTGATATCTTTTACATTAAATGACATATGGTTTCGATTATACGACTTTACTCAGTACAGGTTCAATAAGATATTGCAACTTTTTCAAGATAACGGGGTCTTCAACAAAATTAAACATTTCACCGACAAAGCCTCGGGCCAAAATAGCTATGGCTTCCCTTTTGGCGATGCCCCTTGTTTGTAAATAAAAGATTTCTTCTTCATTCAGCTGTCCGATTGTCGCGCCATGTGAACACTTAACATCATCAGCATCAATTTCTAATTGTGGTTTCGTATCCATGCGGCAATCTTCCCCAAGCAACAGGTTTTTATTCAGCTGATACGAATTTGTTTGTTGTGCTTCTGAGTGTACAGCGACTTTACCGTTAAAAACACCGTGTGCTTTGTCGGCCAGCAACCCCTTATAAAGTTGGCGGCTTGTGCATTGGGGAAAGCGATGATCAATTGATGTGTGATTGTCGACAACTACATCATTGTTGATGGCATAAAGGCCGTTAAGCGTTGATGAAATACCGGAGCCATTAAGGGTTATATCTAAACTATTACGAGTAAGTTTGCCGAAAGTAGTGACTGTTAAGTTTTCAAAACTGGAATCTGCCTCCTGTAAAACACGGGTATGCCCTATATGGTAGGCATCTTTGCCTTCCCGTTGAAATTTATAATACTTTAAAGAAGAGTTTTCAGCCAAATAAATATCCATAGCAGCGTTAACGAAATAAGAGACATTATCGTTGAAAGAAATATGGCTCTCCAGCACTTGCGCACTGCTTGATTGTTTAAGAATAATAATGTTACGCGGCGAGATGATGTTTTTGCAAGCAGATTCATCAGTAATATGAACGATATGGAAATATTTATTAACGGTTGTATTTAAGCCGATTTGAATGCAGATTCCTTCCTGCGAAAGAATATGGTTAAGTTCCATAAAATAATTTTTACATAGGGCTGGGAATTCTTTGAGAAAGTCAATGTCATTTTCACCAGCATCATGGATGGATGTTATTTTGACGCCGTCAACATCAGGTGTGGCAGATACTTCCGGAGTGTAAAAACCATTAACAAAAACGACCCGTATTTCATCAGCATCACAGTATGGGAAGAGCGATTTCTTGTTGAAATATTTTGATTGCTTAGGGAAAGTGAATGTATTTTTTGCGATTTCGTTGATATTAACGTAACGCCATTCTTCATCTTTGCGGTTGGGCAAAGAAAGATCAGTCAAACGAGACAGGGAATTGTCACGTAGATTATTTATCCAGGCAGCACTGGTTTTGGATAGACTCTTAGCGTGTTTGACAAGGTCGTCGTTAAAAGTCAGAATATTTTCTTTTTGTGTTACCATCTTAAGCCTTTAGCCAATCATAGCCCTTTTCTTCGACTTCCAGGGCAAGATTTTTATCTGCTGACTTAACAATTTTACCATCGTGCAGAATATGCACGAAATCCGGAACGATGTAATTCAATAATCGCTGATAATGCGTGATGACAACAAAGGCATTGTCCTTGCGCTTTAATTTATTGACGCCGTCAGCGACAATACGCATGGAATCAATATCCAGGCCGGAATCTGTTTCATCCAGAATCGCCAAGCGCGGATTGAGGATCGCCATTTGCAGAATTTCATTACGTTTCTTCTCGCCGCCGGAAAAATCTACATTAACCGAGCGACTGATAAATTTATCGTCCATATCCAATATCTTCATTTTTTTGTGAAGGTATTCCTCAAAATCAAGAGGATCCATTTCCTCCACCCCTTGATGCTTACAGACCTCATTAAAGGCGGCACGTAAAAAGATTGATGTATTTACACCGGGTATCTCTACCGGATACTGAAAGGCCATAAAAATACCTTCACGGGATCTTTCTTCCGGTTCAAGTTCAGCGAGGTTGATTTGTTTGGCGTTGGTTTCATAAAGCATTTCACCCTCGTTAATTTCATGATCCGGATGTCCGGCAATAACTTTAGCGAGCGTACTCTTTCCTGAACCATTGGGGCCCATAATGGCGTGGACTTCCCCCTCCTTGACATCAAGGTTGATGCCTTTAAGGATAGGGTGTCCATCAACATCGACATATAGATTTTTAATCTGTAACATAAACTGCTCCTGGTATAATCCTCATCCTAT
>JAGLNJ010000058.1 GCA_023139575.1 Candidatus Omnitrophota bacterium
AACTTGTTTATCTGCTAGAACTTGCATAATTTGTTTCGCAGCAGCTACTTCTGATTTGGCAGCCCCTTCCACGCGGGCATCAGCAAAGGCATCTCCGGCAAAAATTAACGGCCCCGGCTCCTTAAATAGCTTCCCACGGGTTCACACCCGTGGTACTTACTGTTTCAAGCGCTATCGGCGCTAATCGTTGTCCAGAAACTTCGTTTCTGGATTTAGCTCTCATCCCCGCCTTAAATAAAGGCGGGGTATTCCCGCTGGGAATAAAACAATGGCTGTGGGGAAGGAAAAACCTTTTGCCCATTCTTTGGCATTGCCTTGAGCGATCCATTGATCCACAATCTTTTGAAAGAACGGCTCTCTAACCGCAATAAACTGCGCCCCATGATCAAAAACCACATCAAGAATACGCCGTGTCGCCATTCTCCCCCCGACGCCTTTTGACTTCTTTCTCAAGCACCTTCACTTGCACATCACGCTTCTGCAGGGTATGGGCACAAATCAGCCCCGCCATACCGGATCCAATGACAATACAACTATTTTGTTTTTCCTTCATGATCATGGCAGAAACCTATTAACTTAATTTATCAACCAATTTGCCGACACCATCCCGAAAAACATCTGCAGGGGGCAACAAACTTAACACAATGTGATTCCCTTCTTCAAAATCATAAAAGAATCCCGGATGCGCTAACACGTGTTCATGGGAAAGCAACTCTTCCGAGAATTTCTCCTCGTCAATTCCCTCAGGAAGTCGTAGCACCGCAGACCACCCTCCCGAAGCTCTAAGCAATTCCACGGAAATTTTGCCATCAACAGCCCCGGACAATTCTTTAAGGTTGTTTCGAATTCTAACCAGAATGTCTTTTTGAATATCCTGCTCGAACAGCGCCCAGCTCTTTAACGCATTCTGCACAGGTGTATTGACCGAAAGAAAAGTGTCTGTGATAATTTCTAAACGCTGCATAGCCTCCCTTTTATATTTTTCCGGTCCGCTCACGAGAATCCATGAAAGCTTCATTTGCGGCAACCCCATTGATTTCGAAAGACCGCCAAGAGTAAAAGTTAAAACATCCTGATTCCCACAAAAACTGACATGCGGATCATCCCCACCAAAAAAATAATCGAAGAACACCTCGTCACTGATTATCGGCAACTTTCTATTACGGCATATCGCATTAATTTCTTCTTTTTCTTCCGGGCTGATATAAGATCCCGTGGGGTTATTCGGGTTAACAAAAATGACAGCCTGGGTATCGGCTAGAATAGACTGCTCAAATTTATCTATATTTATCCGCCATCTCTGTTCATATTCAAGAGGATAATAATCAATATTAACATCGTTTAAATCCGTCAAGAATTCAAATAACGGATAACTCGGCTTGGGGAACAAGGCGGCCTCTCCAGAGTTTATCAACAAGCGAAACAAAAAACTATAAGCCTCGGATGTGCCGGCCGTGAGAAAAACATCCTCGGGGTTCACCTCAAGATCTCGTCGATTATAGTATTGGGCAACCGCATCACGAGCTACAGGCAAACCCTTAGGGAGAGGTCGATATGTTAGATTATCCGTTACCACTAAAGAACTCAACAGTTCCTGAGGATACTCAAACTGACATCCGGTGGGATTGGAAGCCGTGAGATCGATATATGGGATACCCTGCGCTTTAAAATTATCCAAAGCCTTGGATATTGTATTAGGTGATAGCGACCAGTCTGTCCGATTGGAAAACATATTTTATTGTTCAAATATTTGGAGCCTTATAGCATCAGCCATAAGGCTCCATTAATAATACCTGATGGCATTTAAAAAATTTATTTCGCTTCGCCTGCCGCTGCCTGACTACGCATTCGTCCAATTTCACGATCAGCCAATAACATAGACCGCCCGTCTTTACCGGCGAGGCGCAAAAGATCGAGGATACCGTTAACCTGGCTCTCTTCTTCAACTTGTTCCGCCACAAACCACTGCAAAAAATTATTTGAAGCAAAATCTTTTGCGGTCAGCGCCATATCAACCATCTTGTTGATGCTTTTAGTCACGGCCTGTTCATGGCCCAAAGTTTCTTCAAACATCTCCTTAAGGGATTTAAAACTGTTTTGCGGCTCTTTGATTGTCGAAACAAGAGCATGACCGCCAACTTCATTGACATACGCTACAATCTTGAGCATATGCACACGCTCCTCTTCAGCTTGCGCGTACATGAATGAGGCGCACCCCTTATATCCTTCCGTGTCACACCAGGATGCCATGGCCAGATAAGCGCTGGAGGCAAAAGCTTCCATGCCTATCTGCTTATTTAACGCGTCTTCCATCTTTTTAGAAATCATATTATACTCCTTTCATGTAATCATCGATTTCACCAATGATTATACATATTTTCTTATGCTTATTCAACTATTATAGAAATGGGAGAAATTTTCCCCATAAAACCCTATTTAAATTCACGGCTTACCTGACGCTTTAAATCAGCCAATTCCCCTTGCACTTTCTTAAACTGCTTCTCTAACTTAATATATTCAGACTTCGCAATCCAGGTCGTGTCATCATGTTTCTTAGATAATACGCGGTTAGATTCCTTCAATTCTAATATCTCTTTACGATAATCATCAGCCAGATCTTTTGCTTTAGCAAGTTGTATCTCCACTTGCCTTTTTTGCTCAACAGCTGTTCCGACTTCGCGCTTCAATTCTTTAACTTCCCGCTCATTTTTTAAACGCATACCATGCTCATGAGAAAGATTTTGTTCCGCTGTTTTTAGGTTATTTTTCAACTGAACAATCTCATGCCCCTTTTTCTCCGTATCACTTTTTTCTTTCTTCTGCCACCCTCGCTCTTGAGAAAGTTTTTCCTGCATGCGCTTATACTTTTCTTTCTGAATGACAATATCACGTTCCAGATCATTCTCCCTATTTTGCGAAATGATTAGTTCTTTTCGCAGGGCCTGAATGTGCCGTTCCAATTTTAAGCTTGTCTGCTGCCAATCCTTGACGGCATCTCCCTTACGCCTCTTGCTCCTGGAAATCTTTTGCCCCGAGGGAATAAAAAAAAGAAGCGTTAAAACGATAAAAACCAGCAACAGCCCAAAGACGGCCATAATGTCAACTGTATCCATATTACCTCACTCCATTCTTTTCTTCTTCATGATAGATTTCTTTTAAGCAGAAAAAGGGGATTACCAGCCTTGAAAGGTTTATTGCTTACTTCTTTAAAAGCACAGGTAAAATGTCTTCATAACAACTCGGGACAACTTTTTTAAAATAAAAATTATCTTGTCGGCTACTGATGCCTAAAATCACATTAAGATTATTGCCCTTATCACTGCGCAGTTGTACATAGGCTTCATCAGCCACGAGAACATCATGCGTCTGTAGAATAGCGTCAATTTCTCGTGCTTCTCTTTCATTAGCTACATTTTTTAAAGCTAAAAGCAGCGCCTTATCCAACTTGGCATTCTTTGACATTTCAAGATTCAAGACCAAAATATTAAGGCGAGAAGCATCTCCGCCTATTCGTAACGCCCCGGTTACTTTTCCATCGACATTCTTAAAAATATCACTGTAGATGTCCACTAAGCGTAGCGGATTCATGTTGTCATTCTTGAACCATATGATGTAATTCAAATATGGTTCTGTGCTAACCATGACCTGCCCCTGCATTTTACCCTCGTAACAATCTGCGGTAATCTCAAAAATTTGAATCTGCGTTTTATCTCCTTTTATCCTTGCGTAAATATTAGTGGCAACATAAGGGCCAAATGTGAATTCCTTCGTTGATACGATGCCGTTGACTTTTTTAAAAATAAAATCCTCAAATGCCAAAACTAATTTGGGTTCCATGCCTTTCAGGCTGCCGCCTTCCCAATTTATGTCCAACCCCTTAATCGAAAACTTTATCTGGTGGGTAGACAATAACGAATTGAATACATCGTAAAGTGTCATCTCCTGAAATTCGGCGTTATAAACTTTCCGTTTATGAACAATAACAAATTTGCCGTTTTTTATTTTAATAGAATGGGGAAATTGATATGACTGGCCTTCAAAGTTATAGGACTGCAGGGTGAAACCCCTAAACTGTTTTTCAAAAATTAAAGGCGTCCAGAGATCCAATAACCAAGTAGTGTTCATCACAAAAAATAACAGAAAAAAGAGTAAACCAACTATGATAAATAATGCGCGTTTCATAAAACACCGCCATCTTCACTGTTATTGAAATTATCCTTACAGTTTCTTCTTTACTTCTTCAATTTCATCTTTGAACTCTTCAAACTGAGTGTCGAGCTGAGGGATCACTTTCTTCGTGGCTTCCAGATCCCCGCTCGCCGCCAGGCTCTCGATATCTGCACATGTCACATGCATAGCTTTAGCCGAGATGTTCCCCGCGGCCCCTTTAAGAGAATGCGCAACATCTCTTATCATTTCTAAATCATGCTGCTCTACCAACTCATCGAGATTGCTGCGTTTATCAGAATAATCCTCTATAAAAATATCAAAAAGCTCCAGCAAAAGTTCTTTGTCATTCTGGACTCGTCCCATGACTTCTTCAAAATCAAACGTCCTTTCTTTCATTGCACCTTCCTTTTCTGAAAAAAGTTTTCAACTGCCTCATATAATTTCTTCCTGTCGATAGGTTTAGAAACATATCCATCCATGCCGCTGTCTAAACACTTTTTTCGGTCACCAGCCATAACCCGGGCCGTTAAAGCGATAATCGGAATATGCCCTCCTGAAGCTTCCTCTCTTTTTCTGATCATTTTTGTTGCCTCAAAACCGTCGAGCACCGGCATTTGAGCGTCCATCAAAATTAAATCAAAATCTTCTTTATCCAATAGTTCCAAGACTTGCTTGCCATTGCTGGCGGCCTTAACCTCCCATCCCCTCTTTTCCAGCATCCGGACAGCAATCTTTTGATTGACAATATTATCTTCTGCTAAAAGAATCGATAAATGCTTCAACTGTTTTTTAGGCAAAGCATCTATTAAAGCGTCCTCAATACTCTCCTCACCGTCGACTTCAGCGCTACCCACAGCGATCTTGAATTTGCCCGTGAAAAAAAAAGTGCTTCCTTTAAATTCTTCGCTCTCAACCCAAATCCCCCCCCCCATCATTTCGACGAGCTTTCTACAAATCGACAAACCCAACCCGGTGCCGCCAAATCTTCGGGTTGTTGAGGCATCCGCCTGAGTAAAGACGTCAAAAATCTTATCTACTTTATTTTGCGGAATGCCCACACCTTGATCAGCGACAGAGAATTCCAAATCGCATTCTGAATCGGTTTTAGATACAGCACGGACCTTTGTCACAATGCTACCTTTAAAGGTGAACTTAATGGCATTATTGATTAAATTCACAAGCACCTGCCGAATACGTACCGGATCAGCAAAAATGATCCGCGGAACATTGTCCGCCACTTCCCACTCCAGCCTCAAACCTTTGTTGCGGGCCAAAACAGCCAGCCCTTTGCACACACTTTGGACAATATTACGTAAATTAAGCTCTATTTGCTCCAACTGAATTTTCCCTGCCTCCACCCGGGAAAGATCCAAGATGTCATTTAATAGACCAAGCAGAATATCAGCAGCATTTTTTATCGTTAACATGTTATCCCGCTGCTCTTCGCTTAGGTCTGTATCTAAGGTCAGATCAACCATCCCCATGATCGTATTCATCGGCGTACGAACCTCATGCGACATGTTTGCCAAAAACATAGTCTTGGCCGAGCTGGCATCTTCAGCGGCCTTCTTTGCCTGCAGCAAGTTTTGCTGCGCCCGCTTCTGCTTGGTAATATCCTGCATGATCCCCACTGAGCCAGCAACCTTGTTGTTAGAATCTTTTAAGACATTAACAGACAGCTCAACATCTATGACCTTACCGTCTTTTCGAATCACCTTTGTTTCAATATGATGGGAAGAACCGGACTGGCGGATATTCGCTCCCCGAATCTTCTCCCACTCATTAGAAGGATACAGGGAACTTATCGGCCTTTGAAAAAGGTCTCCTTTATGCATGCCTAATATCTTCTCTGTATATTGATTCCATGTAACGAGCCGCTCTTTCTCGTCGGTAAGCGTAATGGCAATAGCTGAATTATCAAGAATAGTACGGATTTTATTTTCCGATTCTTTAATTTTTCTTTCCGCGTCCTTCTGCTTGGTCATATCATGCATAATTCTAATGGAACCGATGACTTTGCCGGTGTTATCTCGAATACGAGAAAGAGACAAATTAACCTCAAGCACATTTTTGTCCTTCTTAAAAACCCGGGTTTCAATATCTGAAATAATATCCTTGTAACGGCTGCTTAAGGCGTTCAGTTTTTTTAACTCTCTTACCGGGAACAATTCTTTGATCGGCTTATTAAAAAGGTCTTGTTGCGTTAAGCCAAGCATAATCTCGGAAAAAGGGTTCCACGCAATAATTTTTTCCTTTTGATCAGCCACAACAATAGCGACTGCTGAGTTATTAAAAACAGTCTTAAACAACTCCTTTGACTCCTGAAAATCTTTTTCCGTCTTGCGAGATGCCGCGACATCCTCAATAATGCCGTCAACGAAACAATCATCGCTGTCTTTATCCTTTACCACTGCCAAGCTTATTGAACATAAAATATTCTGATGATCTTTCGGTCTTAATACAAGATCCTCTTCTTTTAAAAAGCCTTTCTTAAGGGCTTGCTTCTCCATCTGGACTAATTTGCGGGGGTCGACAAAGATTTCATCCAAAGGGATTTCATACAGTTCATCTTCTTCATACCCCAGGATGTGAGCCATCTTCGGATTGATATAAACAAACTGCTCTTTTAAGCCAACTTTTTTACGGAAAATCCCTGTGTTAAGAATGTTAATGGCCCCGATAAAAGGGATTTCTTTTTTTGTGAGTTTCATCATATCGATATTATTCGTTCTTTTTCATTAAATTCTTTTCACTAAAACAACCGGATAACTATCCTGTCTTTTAAAATTCTTGTGCAACACCTCTCATCCCGGCAATTTTCTCTTTTACAGCCACAATACGGTCAGGCACATAGGGATGTGTACGTAATATCAATGGTATTTTCGGCCCCCTAGATTCCTTATCGAGAAACTGCAAAATCTTTAACATCCCTTCAATCTCATAACCGGCTAGATCCAAGTACTTGATCCCGAGTTTGTCAGCCTGGTATTCATCCTTACGGCTATATGCTGAAACTACAAGCTGCATCACAGCATTAGAACTCAAAGCGGCTATACTGCGGGTTGAATCTTTCATTTCAGTATGTTTAAGAAGCAACCCACCAATGATATTAAATCCCACAGCAGCTTGAAAACGTTTAATCGTATGCCGCGCGGCACAGTGACCGATTTCATGTGCCAAAACGGCCGCTACCTCATCATCTGATTGAAGTTTATCAACCAAGCCGGAATAGATGTAGATATTTCCTCCCGGGGTTGTAAAAGCATTTATGACGTCTTTTTCAATGAGATAAAAATTGTACTTATAATCCTGCCGGTCAGAAACTAAAGCCAATCTTCTCCCGATCCTCTCGATGCGAGCCGTTTGGGCCTTATCATGTGATATCGGATCCTGACCAATAACGCTATTATGAATACTCCTTCCCATTGAAACTTCTTCTTCAGTAGGAATGACAATAAATTCTCTCCGCCCTGTCGCAGGATTATACGTCCCTAATGCCGCGCATCCTACTAAAGAGAAGGATAAAAAAACGAGACACAATAAATTACATTTTTCTTTTAAAGAAAACAACGGAAATATCTTATCTTTCAAATTTAACAACATCCTGCCACCACTCATTACTATCCCAGCTGCGGATCTTGCCCCACAGGGCTTTCGCGCTCTTTGATTTCAAAAATTTCGGTGCGCGGGCAAAAAACAGCCTGGCCGTTTCATGACCATCATCATAATATTCTTTAGCCTGGATCAAACACTCTAAGATATCGGCATCACGGGCGATAAGACTTTCGAAGCTTTTTTGCGTATCATAATCTTTTCGAACGGCCTCGAGCGTTCCCTTCACCCTTTTATCTAAAAACTTTACCTGATCCTTAAACACCTTCTTTTCCGCATCTTTAAAATCAATATAATAATGCCCCATTTTATGCAGATCATTAATACGCGCCTCATGGATATCATTAAACAAAGCCATTGAAACCACCTTATAGGGGTCAACATTCTCAAGCTCAGCGAGATAGAAGCCGATTACAGCCGTACGAAAGGAATGTTCTGCGACACTTTCCGGATTCTTAATACCCGCAACCCACCAACCGCTGCGTTTAACTTTTTTTAACAAACCGGCTTCCGCAAAAAAATTCAACGCATTAATCATATCCGGCCTTTTTTTCGCGGCAGTTGTTTTTTTCTTTTTTGCCATTGATTCTTCCTTTTGAATTCTTAAGCTCTGGACTTCTGCCTGATAACCTCATAACAAAATATTGCCGTTGCATGAGCCACATTCATCGCTAATCGATGGTTGGACATGGGTATGGTAATAGGAAAATCCAGCCTTCTGCGAATAGCATCCCTAATGCCTTTCTGTTCGGATCCTATTACAATACCCAGCGGGAAATTTAATTTCTCATTAAAAATATTATTGCCATCCTTCACCACTGCCCCGGCAATCCAAAAACCCTTTTTCTTAGACTGCTCAATCGCCTGCCCCAGGTTGGCCACTTTTGCAATACCCACATAATTATCTCCACCACAGGCCACATGCAATACACTCTCTGTAATATTTACCGAATCATGGGACGGCAATACGAGGCTGAATCCTCCCAGACAGGCCAGACTCCTTATGATGGCACCTAAATTCTGCGGGTCATTTAAACCATCTAAAAAAACAAGCGCATGTTTCTTTTTAAGGGTTTGTTCCAATAAGTCTTCATAGGAAAGATATTCATAAGCATCAACATCAGCGACCAGACCTTGGGTATTCAGATTGCGCGCTAACTTGGCAATCTTTGTCTTGGGCACAGCATAAATCGGGATATTCCATTTCTTGGCTTTTTTATAAACATATCCGGCGTCGCTCAAGCCAACTTGAAGATATATTTTCTTAATACTTCTCGGATTGTATTTTAACCGCTCAAAAACGGGATTCTTACCATAAAGCCGCATGTTTGTTTCTTTATATTATAATGTTTATCGAACGCCTTCTACCGTGTCACGCATTTTCTGGGCTTCTTTGGCGTAGTCTTCTTCCAACTGCCTCTTTTTTTTCAGGTATTCTGCGTAAGTGATCTCTTTTCTTAAATATCGGCTCTCAAGATTATCTAAAGCGTCTTGGTGATTAACCGACATCGGGTCTTCCAAAATGGTTTTGGGATCATCCATATACATCTTAATTCTGCTCCCGCCATTGCTGCACCCGACGGCAAAGAGAACTAACAGAATGAATAGAACACACCTTTTCATAAAACACCTCTCTTTTATGAATCATTAAAATTCAACGGAAATATTGTTTACAATCCAACTTATCAAAGGAAAAACCGTGATGACAAGGAGAATTATCAATATGCTTATCGACACCCAAATGCATAAAACATCCAACATGCCTTGCAGAAAATCTTTCTCCTCGCATAAGACTTGATAAGCACTTTTTCGACCGGCTTTCTCCTTTGCTTCACTGTATTTCTTTAATGCGAACTCCGATTTAGATATCTCGCCGGAAAGAATATCGTCAATGATCTTAGAATATTCCCGGTTGTAGTCACATCCTTCCGGGTCATGCTGTTGATTCTCGCTGAACTGCTTGAACTTCCATTTGCATTTAGGGCAAAAACCATTGTAATAAAAACGGACGAATAGTGTATCTAGAATGTTGAAAGCCACCCAGGGAAGCATCAAAAAAGACGAGATGTTCAACGGCTGGGCCAGAACACGCTTAAAACTTTTCTCCATTATGAATTCATGCCGACTGAAAGAATACATGAATTTAAACGTGCGCGAACGGAAATAACATCCGATAATAAATGCCCGGCGACCTACCTCATTAATGGCTCTGTCTTTCAAGATCTGATTAATCACGGGCTGGTCACTTTTAAACATAGACTCTGCGGCGGTCAAATCATCGTTCAATCCCACAGTATCATCGCGCGAAACCGTCAACAACAATGAATTGCAGTAAAGACAGCGGCTTCTCTCATCTAAGTGAAAAACGATTTTACATTTTGAGCATTTTTTCATTTTTTATCTTTCGTTTTATTTTCTTATCCCCAACCCTAAATAAAATATCGGGCGAAGGATGCTCCACCATCCAATAATGGGCTTCATTTTTGTGTAACCCAACTTCTTCTTGGGATAAATTTTTGTCACAGCCGCTTCTTTAAAAAAATAACCCAGCGTGATAGCCTTGAAGAGGATATAGGGCTCCAGCTCGTAGTTATCCAGCCATTCCTGATCCAGATTTATCCTTTCATCGTTAAATAAGCTTAATTTAATCGCCCTAAACCCATTGGTACTGTCAGTAACTTTTGTTTTCGTAAAAAAGGCAAATAACAGCGGATGCATCTTCGTTGCTATCTTTCGATAGAGAGGCATATCGCCGCCTATACGCTTACCGCCAACATATCTTGATCCCTGGACAAGATCACACCCCTTTTGACGAATCGGATCAATCAAGCAAGGAATCTCCTGAGGATTGTCTTTATCGTTACCGGCCATGATCACAATAATTTCATAGCCTTTTTGCTGTGCATGCCTGATGGCGGTACGTATTCCCGCCCCCACCCCTTTTCTCACCTCATGACAAATCGTTTCAACGCCTTGTTCCTTGAATGAACGCAACATGTCCTGGGTGCCATCTATTGAGCAATCATCGATAACAAGATAATCAAATTGATCACCATAGGAACATGACAGAAAACGTTCCACGGCATTCTTCAACTTAATATTTTCATTAAAAGCTATGGGGCAAACTAGCGTTTTATTCATCTTATATTAAACTATAATCAAAAAGTTGCTGAGTGGGCGTAAAAAAAATAATCTCCTCAAGATTTTATGTATTCCAGAGCCCCATTATTATCAATAGACTTTTGAATAGCGCATAAAGCATTTACGACGTCATACCCTTTCTGGGCATCGGTTATATCCGGAGAAGTATTATTTTTAACACAATCAACAAAGTACTGTCCCTGGACTTTTAATGGTTCCTGGAAACCGACATTCGGCACCGTGATACTGCCTAATCTTGAAAGAAGCTGAAACTCTCCATAAGTCTCATAAAACTTTGATGTCCGCTCAACATGCCTGTCATAGAGCTTTATGGGGCCATCATTATCAAGGTCATCCCAAACCACCATTTTTTTATCACCAACAATCGTAATTTGCCTGACTTTCTTGGGATCCAGCCAACTGACGTGCACATTAACAAAAATATTATTGGGATATTCCAAAGAAGCGAACGCCAAATCTTCGTTATTCTCGCTTAAACATTTATGCCCTCTGGCTGATACGCTTATCGGCCCTTGTTCAAACAAATAGTTAAAAATAGAAATATCATGTGGCGCTAAATCCCATAAAGCATTTACATCATAACGAAACGGCCCCAGGTTAGTTCTTTCTGAATGGGCATAAAGGATCTTTCCCAATTCGCCGGAATCAATGCATTTCTTCAACCAAACAATGCCGGAATTAAAAAGAAAAACATGCCCCACCATAAGAATCTTCTCCTTATCTTTCACTATACGTGACAGCTCCAAACTTTCTTGCGGCTGCAAAGTGAGGGGTTTTTCACAAAAAACATGTTTACCATGCTCTAAGGCCTCTTTAGAAAACTGAAAATGCGTGTTAGTCGGGCTTGAAACACAGACGGCATCAATAGACTCATTTTGAATAATATCCCGATATTTTGTGGTAATTTCACATTCCGAATACAATGTTTTTATCACATTTAACCGCTCTTGATTTAAATCAGCACACATTTGAACCTGTGAATCAGCTAATTGATTGAAAACACGTATATGATTCGGGCCCCAATGACCACAACCAATGACTCCGATATTAACCATTTTACACTCCCTCCAGAATTAATAATGAAAAACACCTTTTGCTTGATTGGCAGCCTACCAGAATAAACTAGTAAAATAAATAAGTAATTTAAATTATTATACTTGTAATTAATGTATTGT
The DNA here is from genome assembly GCA_023139575.1 of Candidatus Omnitrophota bacterium. Taxonomy (GTDB): domain Bacteria; phylum Omnitrophota; class Gorgyraeia; order Zapsychrales; family JANLHA01; genus JAGLNJ01. The sequence continues at coordinate 12,120 of JAGLNJ010000058.1, forward strand.
GAAAGGCTATTTTTAAGGTTTTATCAGGTTAAGAAACAGCCAAGGAAAATTCCAGCTCCTTGTTGAAATCGGGCAAATTTATAGTAGAATGACTCATAAGAAGAAACTCTTGTAAATTCACTTAAATTCCATGCCGAAAATTAACGCAGAAAGAATATTCAAACCCTTATTCCTTATCTTTAACGGCAGGAACTGCTTCCTTATTCTGGCCTTTTTCATCATATTCACAAATAGCCAAAAATTAAGCAAAGACATCATCTCACGAAAAAAAATTCGCGAAAAAAACCCTTATATATTTCACGGCATCAAATTCTCCGGATTGAAAGAAATTCTCCATAATGCTGAATATATCGGATATTACACCGATAAGGACATTGATAATACCTTAGATGCCCTGCAATTTGCCCAAGCCCAGTTTATTCTGGCCCCGATAATATTAGACCTCAACAATACGGAACACGAATTCATTCTCTTTGATTGTTCTTCAGAAGCTGTAGCAATGAAAAGAATCCGGGAAATAAAAGCCATTCCTATTCGTAAAAATCAGTTTGGTATCATTTTAGCCAAAAACCCCAAATACATGTTCACAAACCAAAAGCAAGAATAATTATTTATGAAACATATAATCATCTATATACCCTTTCTTATTTCCCTTTTGTCCGGCATGCTTCTTGTCAGCATCTGTACACGGAAAAACCAAGACATGTCCTTCTTTATGAAAACTTTTCTTGCTGCCGGGATCGGGCTAGGATTAAGCGCCCAAATCACTTATTTAAGCTTCCTGTTTTTAAACCAACTGAATTTATTTTTCATCATGCTTTTCCATGCCGGGATGCTTTTCACTCTTTTTATCATTAAACTCTTATTAAAAAACGACAGCCTCTCTGAGTTTCCCATAAAAAATATTTCGTTCGCCCTTCTTTCAGGAACTTTACTCGTAGTGCTCTTCCTTTTTATTTATCCTCTCTGGCAATACGCAAAATTTTATCCTCATGGCGGGTGGGATGCCTGGCAAGTTTGGAATTTCAAGGCCAAATTCCTCCATTTGTCCGGAGACACCTGGACAAACCTTTTCAAACCCATGATGTGGCGAACCAGCCCTCACTACCCTTTGCTCCTTCCCCTCATTAATGTCTGGGGATGGGCGATGAGCAATCAACCCGTGAGTGTTATCCCCCTAGCCACCTCGATTATTTTTACAATCTTAACGGCTGGGCTGCTGTTTTTGGGGCTCTTACAAAATACCAAGAGTTATTTTTCCACATTTGCCCCATTGACCTTTTTGACACTGCCGTTTTATAATATCATCGCAACGAGCCAGTATTGTGATATTGTTCTAAGTTTTTATTTATTCGCATCGCTTTTGTGCCTACATTCTTTTTTGCTTTCCAATCAGCCTTCCTACACCGCTTTAGCCGGCTTCTTTATTGGATTTCTGAGTTTCACCAAGCCCGAAGGAAGCATTGCAGCCGGCATTCTTTTTCTTCTGGGCGGCAGTGCTATTTTTCTTCATTCAAAAAACAAAGCATGGCCGCAAAAAAGATCGCCTTTATTAGTGTTTTGCCTGGCTGTACTGGCCACCGCTGCCCTTACTGTTGCCTTTCAGCTTGTTCATTCTCCGGGGAATCAGACCTATGTTAACGGCCTTTTCTCATCTGAGAAGCCAGTCACTTTTTTACGATTGAACATTATATTCAGTTTTCTCTGGCGAGAATTGGCCAACCCGCATTGGAATAAGATATGGGGACTTTTAGGTGTGGGAATTATATTAAGCAAAGGCAGGTGTTTTTTAGGCAAAAGGGCTATTTTCCCTCTATTTATTTTTATCTACATGTTTATCGTTACGGCATATTATATCATCAACACCAACTTTGAAATTATCTGGTGGCTCAATGTAACGCTGTTTAGAATTTACTTCTCCCTGCTTCCCGTATTTACCTACTGGATATTCGAATCCTTGTTATCCCGTCATAAATAAAAAAAGCTCATAGTTTTCACTATGGGCCCGGGGAAAATACCTCCTACTCAGATTACGGCCTGGCAATCTTAAGAACTTTATATCTCAAGGTACCGGCAGGGACAGAAATTTCAACATCTTCCCCTTCGGCATGCCCCATTAAACCGCTGCCAACCGGAGAAAAAATTGACAGCCTGTTTTCTTCGAAGCTGGCCTCTTCGGGAGAAACCATTTGATAGGTGATCTCCTCTTCTGTATCTAAATCCTTGATCGAGGCAAATGCCCCGATGTAAATTTTATCTGCCGGGATATCCTGATCCTCAATAACCTGAATATTAGGGATCTTTGATCCTAATTCGGCGATACGGGCTTCACAATGGGCCTGAGCCTCTTTAGCCGCATCATATTCAGCATTTTCCGAAATATCTCCCTGCAAACGAGCCTCTTCAATAGCTCTCGATATACGACGCCTTTCTACATTCTTCAACCGCTCCAACTCCTCTACCATTTTTTGTTGCCCGGCTCGGGTTAAATATATCGCATCTGACATGACACCACTCCTTTAATAAAAAAAATTGCCCTTCCTAAGTGAGTGCAAAATATTTTTTTGCACTCACTTAGGTCACGAGCACATATCTTTTCGCTTACATCCCTTCAATAGCCTTGGCCATCAACGGGATAATTTCATTAGCTTCTTCTTTGGTCAAACGGCCTAACTTGGCGAACCGCCATTCATCCGTTTGCGTGCGGTTTTCCCGGGAAAGCTGCAATTTTTTATCGCCACCATTATAAGAAAAAACGCCGATCGAGATCCGGGTCTCACCAAAGTCTTTGATTTCTTTAAATGTTTCAACATCAAGCGATTTGTCGTAGGGCATAATGTCCTCCTTCAGGTTGTTTTTTTCTTATGAGCTTACATTTGCGGCATAAAAGCCGCCATTTTTTGGGCCGCTACATTCTGCGACTTTTTGATGGCTGCATTTACACTTCGCGTTAAATCCTTTTTTAAACGATCTTTATTTTCCGGTTTCAACATTTCGTCTGAAATGGCAATTTCCTGAAATCTTTGCGACCCTGTCAGAGTGATATTAATGCCGGGAACCTCGTTAACGTCAACAACTATATCATCCAATTCCCTTTTGATCTGGTCGGCCTGCTTTTTCATCTCCATGATCTGCTTCATTTTATCGAACATCAACGGCTCCTTTTATTCTTCACATTTTAACGCAATATATTCTTTGCTTTATACTCTAAATAAATTAATTATGCAAGTTTTTTATAGATTTCCTACATGGTTAACCGCAGCCCAAAGTCATACAACAACCCAACAACAAAAGATTTAAGAAAAACAATCAAAAAAAAAGCAATAAGCGGAGAGAAATCCATCCCCCCGGAAAAAGGCATAATGTTACGAATAAGCTGCAATACAGGCTCTGTAAAACGGTACAAGGCCTGCACAATCGGATTAAAGGGATCCGGACTGACCCAACTGATCAGAGCGCGAATAAGGATCAACCACCACAGAACGCTTAAAATAATGTTGAGAACCGATGCAATGCTAATTAAAAGCCTTCCTATAACAAACATTTTTACCCTCTCTGTTAAACAGTTTTACCAACAAAGACCTAAAAAACCTTAAATAGATTGCCGTCGATCACCCTTTGTTCGATTCGATTAAGCAATCTTTTTGTCGTCCCTGAAATGCTTTTCATTTCTTCTATGATCATATCTATCGCATGGGATGTTTCCAGTAAAGATCCTGCCGCATCCCCGAAGGTTTCAGCGAGCATCTGTACATCCAAGGGATCCTGCCCAATAATAGGACGTTTTAAATCCGGGACTTTCGCCGTGGAACTCGTCGTAATCTCAATCATCTTCTCACCCAAGATGCCTTCTGTAATAATAGCAATGCTTTGGCTTTTTCGCACCTGGTTTCGATATTTCTCAAAAATGCTCAACCTTACCTGCACGCCCCGCCCTTCTATTTCTTTTTCAAGAAAATCAATATTATCCACCGTGCCGATATTCACTCCGGACAATCTAACGGGAGAGCCGCCATTGAGCCCTCCCACGCGTCTAAATAAAATCGTCATCGGAAATTTCGGCTCCGTAAAGCCCTTTTCAATCCCGAGGATGAAAACCACCCCGGATATCATGACGATACACATAGTAAAAAACAAACCGGCAAAAAACTTTCTGACAATATATTTTCTTTCCATTGTAAGCCTCCTGCTATATTAGAAACTCTTTAACTTTTGGATCTGAAGATAATTCTATTTCCTCCGGCTTTCCCCGGGCGATAATCTGTCCATGATCGATCAAGACCAGACGATCGGCTATCCGGAAAGAATTATATATGTCATGAGATGTTATTACTGTTGTGCATTTTGATCGTCGTGATATATCGTTAATCAAATCGGAGATTTCTTTGCTTTTTTTTGGATCAAGTCCTGATGTGGGCTCATCACAAAAAAGAATCTTCGAATCTAACACAACAGAACGCGCTAAGGCAGCCCGCTTACGCATCCCGCCACTCAATTCCGAGGGGAATTTCATCCCTGCCTTCTCCAAACCAACGAGCTTTAAGATATTTAAAACCTTCTCCTTGATTTCTTTTAAACGCAGTCGGGTATGCTCGTGTAAAGGAAAGGCGATATTTTCATACACTGTCATAAAATCGTATAAAGCCCCTTCTTGAAATAAATAACCGATATTTTTTCTTAGCTTCAACAATTTCCGCTCGGACAATGTGGTGATATCGACGCCGTCTATCTCAATGCTGCCGCTATCGGGTTTTAAAAGCCCAATTAAATGTTGTAAGAAAACACTCTTACCTGAACCGCTTTCTCCCAGAATAACAATAAGCTCCCCCGGCGCAACATTTAAAGAGATATCCCGTAACACAGCCTGCCCAGTAAATGACTTCTTGAGATTCGCAACTTTGATCATCTTATCGTTCTTTCAAATAGATTCTGAATTTATTGCGGCCAAACTTTGTGTACAAACGGTTATAAGGTTTAACATCAATTTTATCAACAAAATATTCTATGCCCTGATATTCACCTATCAGAATAACTTCCTGATCCAATAACATATCAAATGAATCCTGAGGATGCCACAACACCCCTTCATACTCAAACGGTTCGCCATTGCGGATCCAATCAGGCTCAGGGTCAGCAAAACTATATCTCGACATATGACCCACATTGCCCTTCATATGACTGCAACCAGCCGATGTCAAGACCAAAAGACAAACCAGATTTATCATAATATTTCTATTCAAGATCTTCCCCTCCTCATGTTATCCCCAAAAAGCTAGAATGATCTTCGTCAAGACCGTGTTGGAAATGACAACGACAATATAAGACAAAGCAACAGCTTTGGTGGTAAACTTACCCACGCCTAAAGACCCGCCTTTAGTATGAAATCCCTGGTAACAACAAACCCAACCAATGGCGACACTAAAGAAAAGTGTTTTTATAAATCCACTAAAAAAATCAACATAATTAATAGCTCTCAGCGTCTGGTGAATATAAGTCGAGCTTTGGATCCCTGCATCAGCCACTCCGATAATATAACCGCCGAATATTCCAAAAAGATCGGAAAAAACAACCAGTCCGGGCAGAACCAAAAAGCATGCCACCATTCTCGGCACTACTAAAAATTCAATAGGATCCACTCCTAACGCACGGGTGGCGACAATCTGGTCATTCACGTTCATCGTCCCTAATTCGGCTGCCATACGCGCCCCCGCCTTCCCCGAGAAAATGAACGAACTGAAAACCGGGCTTAATTCGCGTACTAACGATAAAGCAACCAAATCGGCAACATATTCTTTCGCCCCAAACCGATTGAGCATAACATATCCTTGCAAGGCTAAAACAGCCCCCGAAGCAAAAGACGTCATGGCAATAATAATAACCGATTGAATACCCTGCTCGTATATCTGCTTAAGCACCTCTCCCCAACGGATACGGCCCTTTAGGGCACAGAAAAATACATTGCCTAAAAAGAAAAGGGCATTTCCAATACTTACGAAAAACTGTATAATCCTCTGCATATGCAAACCTAGTTATTTTTATTTAACCAAATGCCGCTAAACTCTTCAAATATTTTATTCTCCGCAACATGCGATATGCCTTTATTAAGTCTCGACGAGTCTTTATCCCTCCCACCATCCTTCTGGTTTGAAGAATTTGCCTTCTGCATAAACGCTTTCACGCCGATTGTCATTGCCCCCAAGGAGCGGACATAATACTGAATCGCCCGGTCATCTGTTACGACTATAATATTACTATTATTGTCGGCATCAGCGACAATTCTTTTAATTTTTTCATCAGCCGATTCATCACGCGAAAACTGAACCCCGACCCAACCAGCCTGTTCGTCACTGCCCATACCGGATTTACCATCGAACACAACAGTAACCTTGTTATTGCGGCTTCCTTGAGGACGACGATTTTCCAGGAAATAAACTAGCGCCTCCCGCCCCTTTTTCAATTTTACATCCGCAAAAAAAGGAATCTGTTTAATAATATTATAACCGTCTAAAATATAATGTCGCGCCATAGCTCTTCGCTAAACGCCTTCTCCTGTAGATAAAGATTCACAGTTAGTTTCAGCACCATGATACCGGGCCGCCTTTGTAGATAAAAAGACAACCCCTGCGATCAGGCCGATAAACACCATAAAAAGGTAGTTGATCAAACTTATACTAATCGCCACACCGGAATTCATCCCCACCTTGGCAAAAAGAAAAGCTGATGCCGCCTCCCTCACCCCGAGGCCGCCTTGTGAAGGCACCGATGATGCCACACAGATAAGAGGGAGAAAAATTATAAAATACACTAAGGATATCTCCTGGTTCAGGGCTAAGGCAAGAAAGTACCAGCTTAAGGGCAATAAAAGATGCGACAAACAGGAAAGCCCCACAGCTTTAAAAAGAGGAGTAAGATTTCCTTTAAGAAGTACAATATCATAATGCATCTTCATGATGCTTTGTTTCAATTTGGGAATGGGAGAAAAAATCAGGCAGCAAAAAGAATACAGCTTCTCATTGAATAATATCAAAAGCAAAATAATTGAGACCGCAGCCATAAGAAGAATTGAAATCAATATCGAAAGGTCATTGATCAATCTGAAACCAAAAATAAAGGATATCGATGCGACCAGAACAATTCCCCCAAAACCGCTTAAGCGATCCAGCAAGACAGACGCCACAACTTTTGCTTTCTGGCTATTGCCCCGGCATAAACCAACGGTTTTGATCAAATCACCGCCAATCGCGCTGGGAAGAAAAAGATTCCCAAACAAACCAATAAAGAAAAAGCGGGCGATATTTTTAAACGGGATATTTAATTCAAAAGCCTGAATCAGCACCTGCCATCGCTTTAATAAAACAAAATGGATCACCCCAAAAGGGACCATAGCATAAAGCAGGAAAATCCAATTAGCGGTTTTCAAAATTTCTACCGTTGCAGCGATATCAATTTTACTAAAAAGATACGCCAACAAAGCCACGCTCAAGCCTAATCGCAACAAAATTGACAGAAAATTTTTCTTTTTTTTCTTTGTTCCTTCAGTTTCTTTTTTCATACTTTGATCATCCATTTGTCAGACACTGATAATAACCCTGCTCCGCAAAATACGAACTTCGCACTAAAGGACCAGATATCACATGTTTGAATTTATATTGTTTTGCCATAGATTCTAATTGCTCAAATTCCGCTGGAGAAAAAAAACGCTGTGTGGGAATATGCCGCAACGACCTGGTAGGGGCCAAATACTGCCCAATGGTAAGAATATCGCAACCCGCCTGAAAAAGATCCCGCATGACCTCATCCACGTCCTCCATGCTCTCGCCGAGCCCGACCATAATGCCGGACTTTGTTATCATATTCTGATTCATTTCTTTGACATATGCTAAAACCTGCAAAGAACGGCTGTAATCCGCATGAGGTCTAATAGTTGGAGAAAGCCGTTTTACTGTCTCAATATTATGGTTGATCACATCAGGCCGCACAGCTTCAATCTTTTTCAAACTCTCCTTTTTAAAACCAAAATCCGGGATAAGGACTTCCACTTTAACACCCCGCTGTAAATCCCTGATGGCATCCACTGTCGCGACAAATTGACGCACGCCTCCATCATCCAAATCATCACGTGTCACAGAAGTAATGACAACGTATTTCAACCGTAATTTATTAACAAGAGCAGCAATACGACGGGGCTCATCTGGATCCAAAGGATGCGGCACCCCTGTTTCAACCGCGCAAAAATGACAGGCTCGAGTGCACACATCACCTGAAATCATAAAAGCGGCTGTTCCCTGCCCCCAGCACTTACCTAAATTCGGACATCGCGCGCTCTCACAAACCGTATGGATACCGGCTTCCAGCAACAGACTTTTCATTTCGTCTAATTTGCTTTTTTCAGGCAGATCTTGCCTGAACCATGGGGGGAGTTTCTGAACAGGGGAACAGGAATGTTCGATAGTTATTAGAGCCATCGTTTAATTATCTTTATTCTGTTGCTCAAGTTCCTCTAATTGAGATTTGAGACCGGCCAGCTCCTTTTCCGAGGCATAATCGACAATCAATTTGCCAAACAAATGATCTGATTCGTGCATAAAGACTCGAGCCATAAGGTCCCTGAGAATCTTTTTAACTGTTTGATTGTTTATATCCATATACTCAACTTCAATGATCTGTGGCCGGCTCACATTGACAACAATATTCGGAAAGCATAAGCACCCTTCTTCCATCATACCCTCGCCGGTGGTTTTGATTATTTTCGGATTAAAAACCGCTATGGTCCCATCTCCGATATCCACAACAAACAGCTGTTTATTAATCCCAACCTGAGGGGCGGCAAGGCCTATGCCCTTGCCTTCATACATCGCCTTAATCAAGGCGTCTGCCAACATCCGTTCACTGACACCAATCTCTGAAATCTGTTCACTGGGCATACGCAAACAAGATGAACCATAAGTCCTGATTTTCAACTGGCCCGCGATCATTCCAATAAACCTTTCCTTTTAATTCTTAATAGCGTTATTTTCATCCAAATAAATTATCTTTGTTTTGAAATTCTTGGCATCTTTAGGCTCCATCAGCGCATAACTCAAAATAATGATCTTATCGCCAACAACGCCACATCGCGCAGCCGGGCCGTTCAGACATATTTGCCCAGAACCAGCCTTCCCGGCAATAGTGTATGTTTCAATTCTGGAACCATTATTTATATTCAGCACTTCCACTTTCTCTCCAGGAAGAATATCAACGAATGCTAAAATATCCTCTGCTACCGTAATGCTCCCTTCATAATATAGCTCCGCCTCCGTCACATGGGCATGGGCAATTTTTGACTTACAAAATGAAATTAACATATTTCGTCACCTACATACAGTTAATTGATATTGTTTAAGCTACATGGGCGGCCAGTTTCTCCAAAAGCTGTTCCTTACCTACGGCCCCTACTATCTGATCAACAGCTTCTCCCTGTTTGAAAATCAATAAAGTTGGAATCGACATGATGTTAAATTTCCCTGCCAGTTCCTGAGCCTCATCAACATTGACCTTGGCTACTTTAATTTTTCCTTCCAATTCAGAAGCGACCTCATCAACAATAGGGCTAATCATCTTACAGGGCCCGCACCATTCAGCCCAAAAATCAACCAAAACAGGCAACACAGACTTGGTCACGGTCGCTTCAAAATTATTCTCGGTTACATTAACTATACTCATGATGTTTTTCTCCTTGTGTATCTCTTTGAAAAATTTTAGAATTGGCTTGAAAACATTTATTGGTAGTAGTTTATAACTCTACTGAAATGCCAGTAATTTTAATGGAAATATTAAAAGCAATCAAATTTTTATTATATACGGAGTTCTTTTTTCTGGCAAGCAAATAATAAAACCCTGGAGAGAAAAATTACTCAATCCATTCATAAAAAAGATACAAAATCTTATAAAAATTCTACTTATTATCTGGTGTGACGCCTGCGTTGAGGCGCTTAATCAGAAAGTTTATCTCCCGTTTAAATTCTACAATCTTCTCTTCCTTCCCATCAAAAATTTTCGTCAATTTATCTAAATGAAGCAATTTCTTACCCAGCAATGTCTTGGTTTTAACAATTTCCTCAAGACGAAGCTTCCGATGCCGCAAAGAACCTTCTTCTTTCAAGACCTTATCGACTGCCGCCAATAATTCATCAGGATTAAAGGGTTTTATGATGTAATCCTCCACACCTTGTTCCACGGCTTTAACAGCCCCCTCGACAGTTATATAAGCGGTGATCAGCAAAAATTTAGCCTCAGGATTTCTCGTCTTAAGATTTTCGACCAAATCTACTCCATTACAATCGGGCAATTTAATATCTACAACAATCGCATCAAATTTTTTATCCTCTAATAAAGAAATCGCCTCAAGACCGCTCTCTGCCGTATAAAGGCTATATAGCCGCTCAGCAAATATCTCCACATACTCCTGCAACAATTTTTTATCATCAATGAGAAGGACTTGTTTTTGCATCTTTATCACCAAGAATTATTGATTTGTCTTATCTAAACTTGCTTGATAGGCAGCAACACTTCAACTGTTGTCCCCCTACCCTTCTCGCTGGCAATTTCCATTTTTCCGTTATGCACATTAACCAGCTGATTACATAGTGTCAGGCCTAGGCCTGTCCTTTTAGATTTCTGGGTAAAGAACGGATCAAATACTTGCGGCAAGTCATTCTTATTAATCCCACACCCGTCATCTTTAAATTTCAACAGAATTTGATTGGTCTTGCGCCGTTGTTTGATTTCAATGCTTAGCGCACCTTTTTTATTATTAAACGACTGATAGGCATTATCAAGAATATTTATAAATAATTTCGTCATATGCAATCTATCCGCTTCTATGAATATGTCTCGCTTATAGACGAATTTCTTACTAATTTCCACACTGCAATCTTTATATTTATTCTTTGTCTGGGCTAAGCTTTCAGACGGAAGATCCCCAACACGATTTTTTTGCCCCACAGATCAAATCCGCTGGCAGAAATCCGCACCGGGATCTTCTTTCCATCTTTGCTTTCAATATAGCCTTCGTTGGCTTCGATGAAAAATATCGCGTCCTCCACCGCCTCAATCAGCGTGCGGTATTTCTCTTCCGACTCCTCTATCGCCTGCTCAATCTTTTTTCTTTCCGTAATATTCCGTATGATCGTGATGATCTTGGAAACCCGTTTGTCCTCCATAAGAGGGATTTTCCTTGTTTCGGTAATTATGGTTTGACCATTGACGCAAGACTCTTCCTCCGTTATCAGCTCTTCCCCCGTCTTAAAAACTTTCTTATATTCCTGTACGATTCTTTTTGAAAAAAAAGGGAAGACTTCAAGAACAGTCTTTCCTAAAACCTTCGCAGTCAATTCAAAGCGCTTACACCAAAAAAAAATAGAATTGAGTGAAACTGGTCAAATAAGTCTAAAGAAAAAAGATAGTTTAGCGAAGTTAAGTACCCGGATGCCGTATGAAGAAGCGGAAAAAACATACGAAGAATTAACAGGACAAAGGACATCAAAGACGCAAGCGCATCGGGTGGTACAAGCAATGTCTGTACCATCATCACCCATATCACTGTTTTAGTCGTTGCCCTTGCTGAAGTAATCCTTAGTTTAATGGAGTAAGAATAACATTATCGATCCTGTATATATCTCCTGCTACACCTTGATCAACAAACCAGAACATCAGCCGCGAATCATTGACAGTTCCTCCCAAAGCGGGAGAAGTAAATTCAAAAGAGAAATTCTGCCATGAAGTTGTAAGATTAACCGTCTTACTCAGCCCATAATTGGTATAAGGAGCGACATTTTTAAACAGGGAAACTTTAAGATCATGTCCTGTATTGGAATACGCGTCAAAGGTTAATGTGTAACTCTTTTTCGGCGCAATGGTTATGTCTTTCTGGTTGAGCTGAATATTGTTTCCTGCCGCGTTAAGATAAACCATAACTGAATAAGCGCTTCTTTCTGCCCCGGGTGAAACAACTGAACAGTTTGCGCTCACATTGCTGTAAAAATTCCATGGAGTTTTTGTCCCGGATTCAAAATCAGGGTTGAGAATGAGATTATCTGCTGGTGGTGGAGGTGGTGGCTCACCCGCAGCCTTAAGAACCACATTATCTATCCTGTATATATCTCCTGCCGCGCCATGCGCGGCAAACCAGAGCATCAGGCGCGCGTCATTGACAGTTCCTCCCAAAGCGGGAGAAGTAAATTTAAAAGAAAAATTCTGCCATGAACTTGTAAGATTAACCGTCTTACTCAGTCCATAATTGGTATAAGGAGCGACATTCTTAAACAGGGAAACTTTAAGATCATGTCCTGTATTGGAATACGCGTCAAAGGTTAATGTGTAACTCTTTTTCGGCGCAATGGTTATGTCTTTCTGGTTGAGCTGAATATTGCTGCCTGCCGAAGATAGTGAAACCTTCGCGGAATTAGCCGAACCTGCGGCGCCGGGTGAAGTAACTGTAAAGTTGGCCGCTCCCCCGCTATAAAACGCCCAATTATTTGTCCCGGATTCAAAACCAGGGTTGAGAATGAGATTATCTGCTGGCGGTGGTGGTGGAGGTGGTGGCGCCTCATCCGCAGCCTTAAGAACCACATTATCTATCCTGTATATATCTCCTGCCGCGCCATGCGCGGCAAACCAGAGCATCAGGCGCGCGTCATTGACAGTTCCTCCCAAAGCGGGAGAAGTAAATTTAAAAGAAAAATTCTGCCATGAACTTGTAAGATTAACCGTCTTACTCAGTCCATAATTGGTATAAGGAGCGACATTCTTAAACAGGGAAACTTTTAAATCATGTCCTGTATTGGAATACGCGTCAAAGGTTAATGTGTAACTTGTATTTGATTCAATAGTTATGTCCTTCTGGTTGAGCTGAATATTGCTGCCTGCCGAAGATAGTGAAACCTTCGCGGAATTAGCCGAACTTGCGGCGCCGGGTGAAGTAACTGTAAAGTTGGCCGCTCCCCCGCTATAAAACGCCCAATTATTTGTCCCGGATTCAAAACCAGGGTTGAGAATAAGGTTTTCATAGCCTTCATCAGTATACTCATAAGCGCCAATATCAGGGGCATAACCCTGGGGTATCGAAAGACCATCATAATCAATAGTCAAACCAACATCTATGCCAGTATCTCTGGCTGGAGACATGGGTTGCAGATGAAAATCATCTCCTTGAAAATTGACAAACATTGGATCATCCATAATCTCGCTGATTTCTGGACTTTGACCGCTTCGTATAAACTGGGTCGCAGGATCGAGAAAATGATAAAGATTATTGCGGCGGTCAAATGAATATAAAGAAAAATACGAAAAATCGCCTAGCATAACAATATTATTCCGGAAAATAAAATTTTTACCGGGCGATATTGTTCCAAACCGCATCAACGCGTATGAAGTTTTTCCATGATCAGCAGTATCAATAAGAGTGTTGTTATCCATTCTAAAATTGCTGATTGTGGTACCAAATACTCCAGTAAGATGGATTACCGAGAATAATCCACGATTATTCACCGACACATTATGAGAAATTCTTACATTATTCGCCACCCCCGGATTGCCACCTACTTCAAGAAATCCATCCGAATTTTTTGACCAGTTGTGATGGACATAGGTATTACTTGTGTCGCCATATAACTCAATTATGCCTCCATCAAAGCCATAATCATAACTTTCGGCTATGCAGTTTACACAACTATTATAAGAGATTTCGTTATTAGGGCTTCTAATTAAAAATCCATTAGCGCCGCCGTCATTATTATCCGGCTCTATATCATTAACCCTCATGGTCATGTCATGCACTTCATTATGAGTAAGTAAATTATATTCACTGTTAGTGACAACCTCAACACATGATCCCATGCTGACACATTCACAATTTCGGACAATATTGTGATCTGAATCGTCCTTGATATACACACCTGTCTGGTGGGAATCCTTTAGAAGAAAACCATCTATAACTATATAATCTGCGTCCCGGATGGTTATTGATCTTGTCCACGTGCCTGGATTTCGAATGACCGGTTTTTCGCCGGTTCCATAGGATGAAAAAGTGATCGGATTGCCGTTTTCCCCTGAATCATTAATCATCAGATTACCGGTCCAGGTCTCTCCTTTTCTAAATAATATTCTGTCTCCGGGATAAAAATCCCAGCTATTGACCTTATTCAATGTTTTCCATGCTGTGGTGGTAGATATACCGTCGTTCCCGACATCATCGCCTCCGGTAGCGTCTACATAATAAACATCACCTGCCGCTTGCGCCGCGGGCGTGAACATAAAGATGATTGATAACAATATCAACATAGCCGAAATCAACCATGGGTTGAAAACTGCTGCCGTCTTAAAAATCATTAATTTCTTCATTTCTGTTTCCTCCTCTTTTAGTCATCTGGTATTTACTCATGCGTCTCTTCCTTAAACCGAAAAATTTTACCGATATTATAATAAAAGCATACCATTTAAACTGGAGAGAAAAAAGAGGCTCAGATCGTTTTGGAGAAAACGTTTTCGTGAATTACCCTGCGCTCTCTGGCGCAGGGCGTCCAACTACAGATCAAATAACTCTAATTGGTTAATATCTTTTTCTCTACCCTGCTTTTTTATGTATTCTTCAATAATCTTCCGATCTCCTCGACCACTCACTGTCCCAATATAATACCCATCTGTCCAAAATTCCCCTCCCCATAAAACCTTCTTCACCTCTGGCACTTCCTTGAACACGTGCTTAGCACTTATACTTTTAATCAATCGAATAACTTGCCCCCCAGAATACTTAGGCAAAAATCGACACAAATAATGCACATGATTCTGATCAAAACCCATCTGCTGCATCTCAATCGCATACCGCTCTTTAAACCCTCTCATCGAACCTACTATGCTCCGCTTCGCCTCCTCATTCAACAACTACTTTCCGATACTTTATCGTCAACTGTATATGATAGTAACATTCCGACACATTGTGATACCAATGCCATATGTCATTCTTCTCTTTCATTCCTGCATTCTACCACGCTTATTGGCGCTTCACGCCACGCCAATTCAGCCCTGCGCCAGAGAGCGCAGGGAGTTCTTGGCGAAATCTTAAAAACCGTCGAAACCTAGCGAAAGGTCGGGACAGTTTCACCCAAAGATTGTAAGCGACTTACCAACTCTTCTGGGCCGGGGATCATTTTTGTTAGAATGATTGCTCAACTCCTGCCAACGGTCGGGGAGGAGTTTAAATCGTTTTTTGTGTTTATATTTGAGTCATTCATTGTAATTGTCATCCTCCAATTATGAGGGCTAGGATCGCGTTTTCAATGACTCTTTCTTCAGGCTCATCTTGTGTAAGCGTCCTATCAACCCATCTGGCGCATATTGAGAACGTTTGTTAATATGACGCAAACCTAAAACCACAATCCAGGAGTTGCGTCATGAACAAGCAACAGCGTCCCCGGCGTAATGCCGAACAATGGCAGGAGATCATAGCCCGCCAGAAAGCCGGCGGAGAATCCGTATCCGCGTACTGCCGCAAGCAAAATTTGTGTGAAAAGAATTTTTACTCCTAGCGCAGGCGATTTGGAAAAAAACCGGCCCTAAGCTTAACAATCCGGGGACACACATCGTAACCTTATTTGTTTTTCCCGAGGCCCGGTTTTTTTGGTATTAACTGTCGCCCCGACAATCGCTCAATTTTTTCTATAAAACTTTCATCCCCCAAGGGCCTACCCGTCAACTCCCTTTTTCTGATCTCCTCTAGCATTTCATCCGTGCCGCCTTCCGCCAAATAACCCGACCAACTCTTAATCTTTTTTTCCAAATAGCATTTACTGAGCACTTCATCCGGCACTTTCTTCACATGCGCTCCGGCATTCGAATATCGATAATCCTCTGCCTTTCTTACCATATTCGCCCTCACGGGATTCATTTCTACATACCTCATCCCCTCTATCAAATATTTCTCATCCATTACAAAGCTCTTAAATCGTCCCTGCCATAAATACCCCCGCCATCCCTCTCTAAAATTGATCATCCTGGTATACAGGCGATGCATTTCCCCGATCGCTTTTGTCATACTTCCATTCTTTCGCGGCACCACTATTAAACGCACATGATTATCCATTAAAC
>JAGLNJ010000059.1 GCA_023139575.1 Candidatus Omnitrophota bacterium
TACCCCTTCAATCATTGTGATACCAACACTTCTATGATATTTTTTACAAAGCCGCTGTTCGTTCCTTCCGGCACCTCAAGACAATATCCTCCCGGTGTTTTGATGCGTATTGACTCTTTATTACTTTTGGCGGGAACGGTCATCTCAATAAAATCTTTAAGCTTGGGGCCAATTCTTTTCCCAAGCCGCCTGCGCCAGGAATAAAAACTCTTATCGCATAAATTTTGTTTACGACAGTATGAGGATACGGATTCACCGCTGGCTTTCTGCTGAGCAATGATCTCCTGCCATTGTTCAGTATTACGCCGGGGACGCTGTTGCTTGTTCATGACACAACTCCTTGATTGGTCGGGTTAGGTTTGTGTCATATTAACAAACGTTTTCAACATGCACCAGATGGGTTGGCAGGACGCTTACCATAAATTCGAAATGATTCAGGATCTTTATGTCCTGTGATTGCCATAATGTCACGTTCTATGGCTCTGTCTCGTAATTTTTATGTGTAGAAATTGTAACGGAAGGAATGAGGCGTTAAAATGGATTTTTTTAATATTTGTAAAATTCCGGGGGGGGTTCTAAACTTGCTGATCTGACGAAAATAAAAACTTCGAACAGGGGGGAGTTCTAAATCAACCCTTTTGAAAGGGCGTATTTGACCAAGGAAGCCGTGGTTTTGATATTCAGCTTATTGGTCATGTTGGAGCGGTGGGTTTCAACGGTCCTGATGCTGATCTTAAGCTTGGTAGCGATATTTTTATTGGCCTCCCCTTGCGCGACCAGCTTGAGGATCTCCTTTTCCCTTTTGGTGAGGATCTCCAAAGAAGGGTCCTGCCCTTCTTTGCGGGGCTCATATTCAGCATTTCTTAAATACCGGGTCATAACCGGGGAAACGAACCGCTTATCATTCATGATAACCTTAATGGCCATAACTAATTGTTCATAAGCGTCGTCTTTGAGCATATACCCCCAGGCCCCATGGTTCATGGCGTATTGAAAATGCTGGTAATCTTTCTGCATGGTTAGAACCAGCACCCGCACGTCGGCGTATTTCTTACGCAGGATCTTCAACGCCGCCATGCCATCCATTTTGGGCATGGATAAATCAAGAACGATCAAGTCGCACTTCATGGAAGGCAGCTTCTCAATCAATTGCTCCCCGTCTGAGGCCTGGCCCACAATTTCCAGCCCTGCCTCCCGGTCAATGAGGCTCTTGAGGCCCGCGCGAAACATTTCATGATCGTCCGCTAAAACAATGCGGAATTTTTTCATCAGGTCTTTCCTTTAATGGCAATCGGTATCATTAAACGCACGATCGTCCCTTCACCAGGACGTGATTCAATATATAAATCTCCTTTAAGGAGTTTCGCCCGTTCCTGCATCGTAGAAAGCCCTAAACCATACGGATGCCCTTTGCCCTGGCGTACTTTCTTATGCTCAAATCCCTTCCCGTCGTCTTTTACTGTCATGGTCAGCTTCTTTAACGTCTTGCGAAACAATATCTCGACGGATGCTGCCTGCGCGTGGGTGATAATATTCCGTAAAACTTCCTGGATGATCCTGTACAGATTTATCGCGTCTCCCTGGAATATCACATCATCTAATTGCCCCAAACGCAAAAGAATCTTGATATCGCGGTACTTGCGATGCGCCCGCACGAGGCCGCGGATCGCGGAGGTCATCCCCTTATTCTCAACCGTGGACGGTTTCAACCCCGAGGCCAGATTGCGGGATTTCTCAATTATACTGTCGGCATATTTGATGATCTTTTTTAATTCCCTCTTTTGGCGATACGGAACAGGCTCCGCCCCGTGAACAATAGATTGAACCATCATCTTTAAGGCGGCCAGAGATTGCCCCAAATCATCATGAATCTCCCGCGAGATACGGTCTCTTTCTAATTCCTGCGCCTGAAAAATACGCTGCGGCAGAGAACTGAGCTTGCTTTCCATTTCTTTTCTTCGCGTGATATCATAACTTATCGACATGAATTGATACGGGCGCTCCCTCTCGTCGACGAGAGGGATAATAGTTGTGTCAACCCAATACAGGCAGCCTTGTCCGGATCTGTCGCGAATCTCACCGCGCCAGACCTTCCCCGCCCTGATGGTCTCCCACAAATCAGAAAAATACATCTTCGGATGATATCCCGAGTTCAGGACGCGATGATTCTTCCCCTTAATTTCTTCTTCGGTGTAATGAAAAATATCAGTAAAATTTTTGTTTATTTCAAGAATATCCCCTTTGATATTAACGATGGAAAAAATCGCGGAATGCTCTAAACCGGATTTAAGATCCCGCAGGGCCTTGAGTGATTGCTGATTGTAGACGGGTTTATGACGGCTTTCAAGGCCGGCTTGTTGTACTATCATAATTTATAATTCAAAAAATACATTAGTTTTTATAAATCCCATGACGCTTAACGGTATTGTCTTCGTCCATGGGGGCAATGATCTTTCTTTCCTGTTCAAATACCGTCTTGACCGGCAGGTCCTTAAAATATTCTTTAATAGCGCCAAGTTCTTCTTCACTTAACGGCTTTACGGCGCAGGGACGCAAAGGCGTATTGATTTCAACCTCATCCGCGTCAATGTCTCCGGCAATAGCCGCCATGGCCTCACCCAGGGATTGATTGAAGGCAACAAACATCAACTGCAAGGCGAGCTTTCCCTTAAAGCCCCTGCGAAACTCTCTGATGCCTTGCACAATTTTTTCGAAATTCAAATCTCCCCTCGCTCTATTGACGGTGGCAAAACTATCCTGATCGCAGGCATCCAATTTGGCCAGGACAAAATCGGCCCGGGATAAATCCCGCCGCACATCCGCTTCATGCAAAAGCGATGAATTGGTGATAACAGCAACTTTTTCATCCCGCGTTTCTTTGATGATCCGGATCATTTCCCCGAGATTTTTTGCCAGCGTCGGTTCCCCCCTCCCGGAAAAGGTGATATAATCAATTCCGCCTTCAGGAAAACTTTCTATCTCTTTGATAATGTCTCCGGTCTCAACAAAAACCCTTCTTTCATCGGCAAAATGGACCGTTTTGCCCAGCTGACAGTAAACGCAGTCATAATTGCAATTTTTATCCTCGGCCGATAAAGGGTCAACGCCTAAAGATCGCCCTAACCGCCAGGAATAAACAGGTCCGTATATGTATTGATAATTTTTGGCCATAATTCACTGCCGTCTCTCTTTAAGAACTTAACCATAATAACATAAATCCGTAATTACGAAAAAATAATTTCGAGGGGCTTTTTATCTTGTATACAGGAAGAATTAAAGGAATTTTAAAGCAGATCAACTATAGTGTCAGATAACTTCAAACTCATCTAAACGTTCATACCAAGCAGCTTCAGGGTAATAAACTTCTTTCTTCGGTTGATCAGTAATAGGTTGTTCTTCAGTTTCATCCGAAAAACCGAGCATTAAAAGAAGATTGTTTTGCAATGGGGTAATGTTAATAATGACCGGCACAAATCCATTAATATTAATATTCTGAATCGGCTGGTCAAAAACCGGAAGGGCCACACCATTACCATCTCGCTGAATGCGCATATTATTTATCATGGGATTAAGATCAATGCCGCCACTTTTCCTTGCAACATCTCCTCGGTAATCAGAGCCCAATTTATATTCAGCTAAGCGTGTAGTCCTCCCGTTCCATTGTTGATCATTAAAAAGCGTAAATGTATCAACATCTACTACATTACCTGCTGATGGTTTGTCCCATTCCTCACGAAGAAACTGAGCGGATTTATTGACGATTTCAGAAACACGAGCACGCTGTTGAGCTGCCTTTCGCTTATTCCTTGAATATGGCACATCAAGAATTCGTCCAGCAGTCATATGAATAATTGAACCGGGTCGTCCTATCACTTTCTTACCGAACTTGTCTTGAGCTTTACCGGAAATGGCTTTTCTTAAATCCAGGAAATCGCCTGTTGTGTCATAAAACATTTCAATCAGACCACCGTCTGCACCAATCATATATCCAAAAGATGCGAGCTTTGCCGGGTTGTGATTAGCCGCGATTTCTTCAAGGAACTGCTGAGCAACACCGACTTCCCCTTCTGTCAATTTTACAAAATCATTCCTTTTTTCAGGATCAGTCAATGTCACATCTTCCTGAATCATCTGCACAGTAACATGACTTTTCTCGGGTTCAGCCCAAAAAACCTGAACTTTTTTTCCCTCAGAAGCAAAGACTTCGTTGATCTCTTCAATTATTGGTTCGAATTTCCCGCGCGCTCGCCGCATCCTATCTTGGTCTGATAAAGAATGCCCAACGTATAGCGGGCCTCCACTCCCTGTCTGATCGAAATTTCTTGATGTCCATATCCCGTCATTTTTTTCAAACCCGCGCCTGATCCCATTAAGCCCTTCAGGATCCGGAAACTCTTGGGTTCCGATAACACCCTCAAAAATATTATCAGCCACTTTAATCGCATCCGCCATCATCGCGTTGTCGGGACTATAAAAATAAATATCTTCAACTTCTCCTTTAGCATTAAGCTTTTTTAATTCAGATAAGCTGACGGCTTGGGCGGGCCTGTATAAACCTTCAAATTTCTTGTGATAAAAAACTCTGACAGAATCATTATCCAAGCCCGCTTTTCCTGCTGCCTCCTCGATCAAAAATACATCAGCGGCTCCAAGCTTGAATAACCTTCCCAAAGAAGGATAAAGATGGTAAGTGTTCCTCCCTGCCTCCTCTATTCCGGAAAGTTGACCTTCAGCTTTCAACTGCTCAGCTACGGTTTTCATCTGTTCTAACTCTACGGCAATGCCCACGACATTACTCGTCCCTTCCAAAACCTTCTCCCACCTTTCTCCAAAATCATCTTGCAAGGCTCGCGATAAACTTTCATCAAATACCTGCAGCCCCCCATTAAGTATTTCCGCTAATCGTGATAAGTTTTCTTCTCCCCCAGGTAACCTTTCCATTATTCTCCTAATCACATATGCCGTTTCTTTTTTCTCTTCATGCCAGATACCACTGATAGTCTCCTCAGCAATTTTAAGAGCAATATTTGCGTCCGGCAATGACGTCCGGACAGGTTTTCTTACCGCACCAGCTTTTGCGACATCTTCAGGAATATACATAAAGAATTTACCCGCCTTATCTTCCGCGGCTAAATTCCGCAGTTCTGTTAAACTTATTACAATTGGGAGGGCGCCGATACCAGACAGGCCGCTCCTTTCCACTAAAACCTTTATTGAATCTGCCTCTAGCCCCGCTCCTTCTACTATAGTAATCAGCGAATAAACATCTCCTCGCTGGAGGGATAATAATTTCCCCGGATAGAGGTGCCGCGTATTCCAATTATCTTCTTCCAATTCAGCTAAAGGATCCCCGGCTTCAGTTCGCAGTGTTCGCAGTGTTCGCGCTGTTTCTCCCATAGATTCAATCGCAACAGCAATGTCAATCGTTTCTTTAGCATCATTTAACACCCCTGATAGTCTTTCTCCAAAAGACAATTCTACCGCATTATAGACACTTCGCTCATTGAAATTTCCTAACCCATTATCTAAAATTTCTTTTATCCGAGAAGTGGTTTTTTGTCCAGCAGGAAGATTTGCTTTGATCGCATCAAAAACAACTGTGACCTCCTTTGCAGCGTCTCGCCATTTACTTGAATCCAATGTTGCAGCAATTTTGAGCGCGGTCTCCTCTGAAGACAACATTGCGTTGTCGCCACTCTCTTCCACCGCCACTGTGACGACATCAACCGTCTTAATAATATCTTCAGCTGCCGCCCGGACTTCTCTTCGTAGTTCTAGAGGCTGGTTTGCTAATACTGCGGGATCTTTCCCTAAATTACCTTTCCCAGCTCTTCCCTTGTTTTTCGCATCTATCCCTTCCATCGTTTGTCCACCAGCGAAATATTTTCTTGGGATCATCTTTTTAGCAGCAGGATCATAATCCTCCTTAATGAAATCATAGACCCCTCTACTAAACGCCTGAACGTAACGATCATAGATCTTCTGATTTACTTCATCATTTTCAATATTGACCCCATCTGTTTTATTCTGATCGACATAAATTTGCCCTAACAAGCTTTCCTTTAAAGCCTGTTTATACCATAAAGCCAGAATGACTGAATGATAGACCTGCCTCAAATTAGCAAAAGTTTTTCCTTGATTGACTTCCTTTTCAATTTCCGGAATTAAAACTTCCCTAACCACTCGAGAGGAAACGCCACTAATCACTTCAATGTCATTTTTTTTAATCTTCCCTAAACCATGTTTTTCGTTATTTCTGTTAGATTCCAAAGCTAAATAATCTTCCTCCAGCATAACTTTAAGATGACTTCTCACCACAAAAGCACCTTTTGTATGTTCATACACAAAGGCCTCTTGGGGAACAATCCATATTTTATTAAACGTATTCATCGCAACTTCTGTTGTCCCAAATTGGTCGTGAGCTTCTGTATAGACGCGATCCCAAAAGTTTTTCCCCAAATCTCCATCAGGATGCATAAGTGAAGATGATAATTGCTTTAACATATAATCTTGTGCCAAAAGGTCTCTCCCCATTTCAGTACGCCCAAAACTTTCTGGAATGATTCGATCTTTTTCATAAGGAGAAAGGTTGACCCACATTTCTTTTTCAGGCACTGTCAGAGCAGCCAGGAAATATTTAATTAATTTCGTTGATTCCTGCTTAAACTCATCGGCAGTAAAATCGGCATCCCCTCTATCAATAATAAAATCGAGTTTTAACGGATTGTCGGGATAAACATTAACGCCTTTTATCATCGCGGGCGTAAAACTTGGGCTTGTTGAAACCATAACCCTAGGAGCAGGAAGATTTAATACTGAAGAAGATGCTCCTTGGGCATAGACAGGAGACACAACTATACTTGAAATAAAATTGATCGCAATAATAGAGTGATAAGACTTTGTAAACGAGATTTGAACGCATTTGGCTAAAACATTTCATAGTTCACGTCCTATTTAGTTAGTCAGCTTATTATACTAAAATTATCTATTTTGAGAATAATATAGAGATACGACGTAGAAAGGATACCACATAGAAAGGAGACTGGCAATCTTTTGGGGTATAATTAGGAAAAATCCGTCATTTTTCAGGTTTTTTGACTATTTTCCTGTTCGGTCAGGGGAACCAACCAAGAACTGAAAACATTTTAATGCCCCAAATATTCGCTCCAGGTACCAGGCAGGTACTTGTACCCGGTACCCGCTTTAATTGGCGTAGAATTTGCCGAAGGATATGACTGCAAGAGAAGAAGATGCCTGCAATACGTTCGCGGGGAAAAAACAAATGGGCGGTAATCTCTCACCGCCCATTTGGCATTATATTCTCAGTCCTTGATCTTGGCTACTACCCTAACAGCATTGAAATTGCGGATAGATCTCTTAAAAATATTGTCATCCCCGAATGCTTTAATCGGGGATCCAGGATTATCCTCTGGATTCCTCCCGATATGTCGGGACGGGAATGACAGATAAATTCAATATTGTCAGGGTACTGCTCTATTTTTTTAGTTTTTCGATCCACTCTCAAAAACTCTACAGCCAAGGAAAAAGTCCTCCCGGACATTTTCCGTCATTGATAAAGGAGTGCGATTTTAACCAGGAGCAGCCCTCTCTCCTGGCACAATATGTTCGGCAGGTCTTCTCACACCCTTCGAATTTAAAACCCTCCATGCTGGCCCTACCGCAGGTTGTCCCAAAAGCATCACCGCAGATACAGGAACAGCACACTTCCGGAAAAAGACGAATATTTTTATGATGCCAGATCGCATTCAGAAGCACAACAACCAGCAGAATCAGCATAATTGATACAGGTGTATTCAGGCGTTTCATAGGCATTTTAGAGGCTTTCTTTATGAAATGGGATAAGTGTCCCAAATCAAAGCAATTGCGCGATTTGCAGCGCGATCTCTTCCTAGTGCACCAACGCAGTTAGAATTTCGGGTAAAGTTGGTTTAACTTTACCCTTGCATCTTCAGTAGTAAATCGCCAATTAATAGTTGAACATTCTTGATTTCGTTCTTTCTCCCAAGCCTGAACCTCTTTTTTGAGAGTTGCTTGATCTGGAATCCTTCGATTGAGACATTGACGACTCAAAATGCTTAATTCCGTCTCAGCCATATTCAGCCAACTGCCGTGCTTGGGTGTATAATGTATCTCAAGTTTTTTAGCAAGCCTGCGAGCTTCGCAGGGATTAAAAGCTTCGTACAGCGATGCAGTGTCATGCGTATTAAGATTGTCCATTACTAAAACTATCCTCTCGGCTTCAGGATACAAATCGTTACATAACTCTCTAACCACCTGGGCAAAATCAATCCTTGTTCTATGCTGACGAACTCTAACATGACGCTTGCCTTCAAGTGGCGCGGTCATCATAAAAACACTTGCGGTTCCGCACCGACGGTATTCGGCATCAACACGCTTAGGTTTGCCCGGCTCAACAGGAAGCGACTTACGGGTTTCAGCAATAAGTTGCTTAGACGCTTCGTCAAGACACACTAACGGTCTCTTATGGTTACGAGGCCTTAGATACACTTCTAAGACATCTTCCATCGCCGCCACAAAAGCCGCATTGGCTTTCGGCGGAATACACCAGTATTTGTTTAAGTGAGGCTTAAGTTCGTTTTTTTAAGCGTATTATGAACCGTAGTTTTGCCACACGAATCAACAATTCCTAATGATACCATCTTATCTGCTAACAATCTAACCGTCCAGCGGTTGCGTCCTTCTGGAGCAGAAGAGCATGCCGTTGCAATTAAGCGTGCTTCTGCGACTCCATCAAATTTCTTTATACGATATGAGCCGCGATTGCCATGATCCATTGCTTTGTCAAGTCCATGCTCGACCAATCTTTTTCTTAGATTCTCTACCGTTGTCCTATGGCAATCGAAAGCATCTGCTATCTTTATATCCGACCATCCTGGCCCTTTCGAACCTTGATCTGCCTTAAGCAACATTTGCGCGTGCTTGCGTTTATGTGCTGCCATGCGGGCAGCGTTAATAACTGCCCCAAGCCTGTTTCTTTCTTCACTTGTCAATTCTACAATATACTTTTTTCGCATAATAGCCTCCATGCCGTAATAATGGTTAT
>JAGLNJ010000006.1 GCA_023139575.1 Candidatus Omnitrophota bacterium
CGGTCACCAAAGACGGTGTTACCGTTGCTAAGGAAATTGACTTGGAAAACCCCTTTGAGAACATGGGAGCGCAGATGGTTAAAGAAGTTGCTGAAAAGACTTCTGACAATGCCGGTGACGGGACGACAACGGCAACCGTTTTAGCCGAGGCGATTTACAGAGAAGGTTTGAAGAATGTTACCGCCGGCGCTAACCCGATGGCCTTAAAAAGAGGTGTTGAGGCGGCTGTAGAAAAGGTTGTTGATAAGGTTGCCGATTTATCCAAGAATGTAGACCTTAAGAACACCAAAGAGGTTGAGCAAGTCGCGACTATCGCTGCTAACAGCGATGAGTTGATCGGCAAAAAGATTGCTGAGGCCTTTGATGCCGTAGGAAAAGACGGTGTTATTACTGTTGAAGAATCAAAGACGATTAATACCGAATTGAAGATCGTTGAAGGTATGCAGTTCGATCAGGGATATCTTTCGCCTTATTTCTCAACCAATCTTGAGAAAATGGAATGCGAAGTGGAAGACCCGCTGATTCTTATCTATGAAAAGAAAATTTCCAACATTAAAGATGTTCTTCCTTTATTGGAAAAAGTTGCTAAAAGCGGCCAGCCTTTGATTCTCATCTGTGAGGATGTTGAAGGTGAAGCCCTGGCGACATTAGTTGTGAATAATATGCGTAAGACTTTAGCCTGCGCCGCCGTAAAGGCCCCGGGTTATGGTGACCGCCGTAAAGCTATGTTGCAAGACATCGCGATTTTGACCGGTGGTAAGGCTATTACTGAAGACTTAGGTTTGAAGCTCGAAAATATTGAGGTGACAGACTTAGGCCGCGCCAAGAAGGTCAAGATCGATAAGGATAACACAACGATCGTTGAAGGGGCAGGCAAAACTGCTGATATCAAGGCTCGTATCAATCAGATTAAGAATCAGATTGAGTCAACAGATTCTTCTTATGACCAGGAAAAGCTGCAGGAAAGATTAGCTAAATTAGCCGGTGGTGTGGCCATCATTAATGTTGGCGCCGCAACAGAAACGGAAATGAAGGAAAAGAAGGCCCGCGTCGAAGATGCCTTGCATGCGACACGCGCTGCCGTTGAAGAAGGTATTGTTGCTGGCGGTGGGGTTGCTCTGCTTCGCGCTATTGAAGTGCTAGATAGCCTGAAATTAAAGGGTGATGAAAAGACAGGTGTTGACATTGTAAAGAGAGCCTTGGAAGCGCCTGTACGTCAATTGGCTATTAATGCCGGTTTAGAAGGGTCGGTTATTGTTAACCAATTAAAGAAAGAAAAAATTAATGTCGGATATGATATTAATAAAGACGAATATATTGATATGCTAGAATCCGGCGTTATTGATCCGACAAAGGTCACGCGTATGGCGTTACAGAATGCTTCCAGTATTGCCGCGTTACTTCTTACAACGGAAGCACTTGTCACAGACTTACCGGAAGAGAATAAATCGCCGATGCCGGCAATGCCTCCTGGAGGAATGGGTGGTATGGGTGGTATGTATTAATATAAAACCTTAAATTACCAAAGCGTTTTATATATAAATGGGGCAAGCTTTCAGGAGCTTGCCCCATTTTTTTTGGCGAAATGTATAAAAATGTTGACATTTGTGGTAAATTTATCTATAGTATAGGATTAATTGCTCAAAAAATTTCCAAGAAAAATATATTTTTAACTATCTTCAATAATTTCAGGAGGTTATATTCCTATGGCAGAGTGGATTGGAATTGGACGTCGCGCAAGACGTTGTTACGGTTTTGATGAAATTGCTCTTGTTCCAGGTATGAGGACTGTAAACCCGAATGAAGTAGATATTAGCACCAATCTGGCTGGAGAGAAATTTTCCGTCCCCATTATGGCGGCTGCTATGGATGGTGTTGTGGGAGTTGAATTTGCGATTGAAATGGGTAAGTTAGGCGGTATAGCGGTCCTTAATTTAGACGGTATTCAAACACGTTACGATAATCCTGATGAGGTGCTTGATGAAATTGCTAATGCTACTCCTGAGGAAGCCACAAAATTGGTACAAAGTCTTTATTTAAAACCAGTTAAAGAGAAATTGATCGCCAAGCGAGTGGCGGAGATCAAAAAGGCTAAAGTCGCGCCTATTGTCAGTTGTATACCGCAAAATGCCAAAAAATTTGGAAATATTGCTTTTGAGGCAGGGTGCCATACTTTCGTGATCCAATCAACGGTTGCCACCGTCAGGCATGAGGCTACAGAATATAAGATTCTTGATTTAGAAAAATTTTGTAAAGAGGCGGAAGTGCCGATTATGGTCGGAAATTGTGTTACTTATGATGTGGCCTTAGAACTTATGGAAGCAGGCGCTTCAGCAGTTTTAGTCGGGGTTGGTCCGGGTGCGGCATGTACGACCAGAGGCGTTTTAGGTATCGGGGTTCCCCAAATCACCTCAACAGTTGATTGCGGGGCAGCCCGTGATTATTTCTTCAAGAGAAGAGGGAAATATGTTCCTATCATAACAGATGGTGGTATGCGTATTGGTGGCGAAATTTGTAAGGCCTTTGCCGCCGGGGCGGATGCTGTTATGGTTGGATCAGCTTTCGCGAAGGCTGAAGAGGCTCCGGGA
This sequence comes from Candidatus Omnitrophota bacterium, assembly GCA_023139575.1. Taxonomy (GTDB): domain Bacteria; phylum Omnitrophota; class Gorgyraeia; order Zapsychrales; family JANLHA01; genus JAGLNJ01. Next base: position 2,589 of record JAGLNJ010000006.1, read on the forward strand.
AGAGGGTATCACTGGGGTATGGCAACATCGCATGCCAATTTGCCGCGAGGTACGAGAGTTCGTGTAGGCACGACAGGGACGTTAAAAGACATTCTGCATGGACCGGCTAAAGTGGATGACGGTTCGCAAAATTTAGTCGGGGCGCTCAAAACATCGATGGGATCATTAGGGGCAAGGAATATCAAAGAGATGCAAGATGTAGAGATGATAATCGCGCCTTCCATTCAAACAGAAGGGAAGGTCTTTCAAGTCGGGCAAAGAGTAGGTATGGGAAAATAATAAGTCCTGCAAATATTTCCTAAAGATACTAAAGGTGGGAGAATATGAAAAGAGGAACAAAAAAGAAGGATGTGAAGAAAACAGTGGAAGAGAAGACAACGATGGCTAATACGAAAAAGAAATTGAGTGGCGGATTGAAAAGAAGAACACCCATCAAGAAAAAGATATTGAAATTAAAGCTGCCTAAGACCCGTGCCCGTTTGTCCGTCAAGATCACCAAGGCGCGGAATAAAGATGTTATTCTTATCCTTGATTGCGGCTCCCAATATACGCAGCTTATCGCTCGGCGTATTCGGGAAAATAAAGTTTTCAGTAGAATCGTTCCGTATAATATTTCTCCTGATGAAATTAAAAAACATAATTCAAAAGGCCTCATTCTTTCCGGAGGGCCTCTGAGTGTTTATGATGAAAATGCTCCGATGCCCAACCCGGATATTTTTAAGATGGGGTTGCCGATTTTAGGTATTTGTTATGGGATGCAGTTAATTTCCCATATGTTCGGCGGTAAGGTCAAGAAGAGTAAAGAGCGGGAGTATGGTCAAGCAGAGCTGTTTGTTAGCAGTAATAAGGATTTGTTCTCGAATCTGCCTACAAACCTGACCTGCTGGATGAGCCACTCTGATCAGGTGACTAAGCTTCCTTCCGGTTTTACGATTATGGCTCATACGTTGAATGCGCCGCATGCTGCCATCGCGAATCGTTCTAAGAAAATTTACGGCGTGCAATTTCATCCGGAAGTTGTGCACAGCCAGCGCGGTTCGCAAATTTTGGTTAATTTTGCTTTTCATATCTGCAATTGTTTCCCGCGTTGGACCATGGATAAATTCGTTAAGGCTTCGATTAAGCAAATCAATGAAAAGGTTGCCGGCAAGCGTGTTGTCTTGGGTTTAAGCGGCGGTGTCGATTCAGCTGTTACCGCCATGCTGCTGCAGAAGTCTATCGGGAAGAAACTCCAGTGCATTTTTGTCGATAACGGCTTATTGCGAAAGAATGAGGCGCAATCGGTAGAGAGAACGTTTAAAGGTAATTTTAGAATGAACCTCACCACCGTTGACGCGTCGCAACGATTCTTAAGCCGTCTCAAAGGCGTAGAAGATCCTGAGAAGAAGCGAAAGATCATCGGCGATGAGTTTGTAAAAGTTTTTCAGGATACGGCAAAGAAATATAAACATGTCGAATTCCTGGCGCAAGGCACTCTTTACCCGGACGTCATTGAATCGTTCTCCCCCCTTGGCGGCCCGTCGGCGATGATCAAAAGCCATCATAATGTTGGCGGTTTGCCGAAGAATATGAAATTAGAATTGATAGAGCCGCTCAGAGAGCTTTTTAAAGATGAGGTGCGTGTTATCGGTAAACATCTCGGCATGCCTGAATCAGTTTTGAACAGGCAGCCCTTTCCAGGGCCGGGATTGGCTGTACGCATTATCGGTGAAGTCACTGAAGAGCGCATTGCTATCCTTCGTGAAGCGGATGAGAAAGTAGTAGAAGAGGTTAAGAGAGCGGGGCTCTATAATGAGATATGGCAATCTTTCGCTGTCTTGCTGCCTGTTAAGACGGTCGGTGTTATGGGCGATCAGAGAACTTATGAAAATGTTATCGCTATCCGCTGTGTTTCCAGTGTCGATGGCATGACGGCAGATTGGTATAAATTACCGCCGGAAGTCTTAGGGAAAATGGCTAACCGCATCATTAATGAAGTTGATGGTGTCAACAGAGTTGTTTATGATGTTAGTTCAAAGCCTCCCGCAACGATTGAATGGGAGTAGGTAAGAGTCATGTCTTAATGTGAGTGACGCTGTTTCTTTGTTCGGCGTGACTATCTGCTCCTGCAAAATAAAATCTTTCTTGTTTTAAGAAATTCCATTATAATATCTAAGCTCCCATAGAGGCAACTCTCCGGGGTGTTTTCGTTATATCCTGAATATATGCATTGGTAAAAAATGAAGTATCACTCCGATTTTGTCCATCTTCATGTTCACACCCAATACAGCCTGCTCGATGGGGCTTGCCGTGTCAAAGAACTAGTTAAAAAAGCTGCTGAATATAAAATGCCCGCCTTGGCGATGACCGATCATGGCAATCTTTTCGGAACAGTCGACTTTTATCAAACCGCTGTTAAATACGGTGTAAAGCCGATAATCGGCTGCGAAATATATGTTGCGCCAAACAGCCGTCATGACCGCACACCGCATCAATCGGGTACGAGCCATCTTCTTTTATTTGCTAAAGATGAGGTGGGATATAAAAATTTAAGCAAGCTGGTCTCGGCGGGATATTTAGAGGGTTTTTATTATCGTCCCCGTATTGATAAAGAAATATTGGTAAAGCATCGTGAAGGCTTGTTGGCATCATCAGCGTGCTTAAGGGGGGCGGTGCCGCAATGTTTACGAAAAGGGGATTATAATGCCGCATTACGGGCCGCGGATGAACTGCATAATATTTTCGGCAAAGGGAATTTCTATCTGGAAATAATGCAGCACGGCATAGCCGATCAACAGATAGTAAATGAAGGTTTGGTCCGGCTGGGCAAGGAGCTGAATTTGCCGCTTATTGCTACTAATGACGTGCACTATCTCTATCAAGAGCAGGCACGCGGGCATGAAATTCTTTTATGTGTCCAGACCCAGTCGCAATTAAGCGATCCGAAACATATGCGTATGAGTTCTGATCAATTCTTTTTCAAGTCTCCGGAACTTATGGCTCGAGAGTTTTCTTGGGCCCCCGACGCGTTAACAAACACCTTGGAATTAGCTGATAAATGCAATCTGGATCTGCGTTTTGACCAAATTCACTTACCGCGTTATGACCCTCCGGGAGGGATGTCAAAAGAGGACTTTTTATATGAATTGTGTCTGAATGGTATCCCGGAGCGGTATGGGTCTGTGAACGATGAGATTAATGACCGGTTGCAGCATGAGTTTATGATCATTAAGAAAATGGGTTTTGTCAGCTATTTTCTTATTGTGTGGGATCTTATCCATTATGCCAAACAGCGAGGAATTCCCGTTGGGCCTGGTCGAGGTTCAGCCGCCGGGAGTATTGTCAGTTATTTGCTGGGGATTACAAATCTGGATCCGTTGAAGTATGGTCTTCTTTTTGAAAGGTTTCTCAATCCTGATCGAAGCGGGATGCCTGATATTGATATCGATTTTTGTTTCGAAAGAAGGCCGGAAGTGATTGAATATGTTACCAAAAAATACGGTAAAGATAATGTTGCGCAGATTATTACTTTTGGGACGATGCAGGCACGGGCTGCCGTGCGTGATGTCGGCCGCGTATTGGGTGTTTCTTATGACGATGTCGATAAGATCGCAAAAATGATTCCGGCTGAACCGGGTATAACCTTGAAACAGGCTTTGGAGGTAGAACCGCGGCTGAGCAATCTGTATGATGATGATAACACAGCCGCTGATATCCTTGATACCGCCCAGGTTCTGGAAGGTTTAAACCGTCATGCCTCTATACACGCTGCCGGCGTTGTTATCGGTGATCTTCCATTGACGGAATATGTGCCTCTTTTTAAATCATCAGACGGTCAGGTGACAACCGGATTTTCCATGGATGGTATCGCTAAAATGGGGCTGCTTAAAATGGACTTTCTGGGTCTGAGAACCCTGACAGTAGTGTCCCGCACGGTTAATTGGGTTAAGAAGACAAGAGATATTGATATCAAGATCGATAAAATTAAGATCAATGATCCGAAGACTTTTGAATTGTTGGGCAAAGCGCAAAGCGCCGGTATATTCCAGCTTGAAAGTGCGGGGATGCGGGAATTATTGAAGAAGATCAAGCCGACGGTCTTTGAAGATTTGATCGCGATCTTAGCCCTTTATCGCCCCGGTCCGATGGGGAGTGGGATGTTGGATGATTTTATTCAGAGAAAGAAGGGCGTCGTTGAGGTTGTTTATCCACATCCTAAATTGAAAGATGTTTTGCGTGATAGTTTCGGTATCATTCTCTATCAGGAGCAGGTTATGCAGATGGCCAGTGTTTTGGCCGGTTTTACCATGACGCAAGCCGATCATCTCCGTCGGGCTATGAGCAAAAAAATTCAATCAGTTATGGAGCAGATGCGCCGTGACTTTGTTAAAGGGTGCTTAACGACAAGCGACATCCCCGAAGATGAGGCGAATAGTCTTTTTGACTTGATCGATTATTTTTCCGGTTATGGTTTTAATCGCAGCCACTCGGCAGCCTATGCGTTGATATCTTATCAGACGGCTTATTTGAAAGCGAATTTTACCGTTGAATTTATGTGCGCCTTGTTAACTTGTGAAAAGGATAATATTGATAAGGTCGTGGAATATGTTAAGGAAAGTGAGCAGATCGGCATCACGATTCTGCCGCCGGATGTCAATGAGAGTTTCGTAGAATTCAGCGTCATTGACAATCACACTATCAGATTCGGACTGTTGGCTGTTAAGCATGTAGGGGAAACCGCTATTGAGTCTATTGTGCTGCAGCGAAAAGAAGGCGGACCGTTTAAATCGCTCTATAATTTTTGTGAAAGAGTTGATTTGCGGTTGGTCAACCGTAAGGTTTTAGAGAGCCTTATAAAATGCGGGGCTTTTGATTCGTTCAAGGTTTTTCGTTCGCAGTTGATGGCCATTGTCGGTAAGGCTTTGGAGATCGGCAACAATGCGCAAAAAGAAAAAGCTTCGGGACAAGTTTCTTTCTTCGGAATGGCGGGTGACTTGGGGGGATTTAAAAAAGAATCAGAAATTATGCCGGATATTAATGAGTGGACGAAGAATCAAATATTAACTTTTGAAAAATCAATTTTAGGGTTTTATATCAGCGGCCATCCGCTGGAGCATTATACAGTTGAAATTAAAGAGTTTGCAGATTACACCACCAAGAATATCAAAAAGGCCACAGATGGACAGGAAATCAAGATCGTGGGGATTATCAATAATATAAAATTGACAACTACCCGGAAGACAAATGAAAGAATGGCGATTGTCCGTATTGAGGATATGGAGGGGGAAATCGAATGCGTTGTTTTCCCCTCGGGGTATTCTTCATTGGCAAATATACTTGTTGAAGGAGAAGTCGTCGTAGTTATTGGACGGGTTGGTTTTAGGGATGAGCTGGCGAATATTGTGGTTAATGATATGCGCAGAATCGATGAAGTTTATAAAGCCATCAAAGCGATTAACGTTAATATTCTAAGCCCGGATGAAAAAGTTTTATGCCGATTGAAGGATAAATTGTCCCATTTTCCGGGACAAACGCCTGTTTATTTAAAAATGAACGCGCATAAATATAAATCAGTGAAAATACTTGTTGGTGAAGATTTATTTGTGACGCCAAGTGAATTGTTGGTAAATGAAATAAAAGATATGGTCGGGCCGGAGAATTTTTCAGTTACAATATAGTAATTATTGAATTGAATGTTTATTTAATCAAAGAATGACGAAATTTTACTTAACATCATTTAACATAAAAAAAATTTCTTCTATCCAAACAGATATTTTGATTGTCGGAAGCGGCGTGGCCGGGCTTTGTGCTGCAATTGAAGCCGCTAAGTATACGAAAGTTTTAATAATAACAAAAGATAAGCTTCAAGATGGTAATACCGAACAAGCACAAGGTGGAATCGCCGTGGTTTTATCCCGGGAGGATTCATTTAAAGGACATGCTGAGGATACATTAAGAGTGGGAAGTGGTTTGTGCAATGAAGAAGCAGTTAGAATATTGGTAGATGAAGGCCCCTCCCGGGTTCAAGAATTGATTCAATGGGGTGCAAACTTTGATAAAGAGGGTGAAAATTTTTCATTTACTCAAGAGGCCGGCCATAATATGCGAAGAATTATCCATGCCAAAGGCGATGCGACAGGTGCTGAAGTAGAAAGAACCTTAATTCTTAAGGTCAAAGGGAATAAGAATATCAAAATTCTTGAACACACTTTTGCCATAGATTTATTACATAAAGATAGAATTTGTTTCGGCGCTGTTGTTTACAATGAGAAGGAGGGGAAAAAAGCAATCTATGCCCAAAAGACGATATTGGCTACGGGTGGAATCGGGCAAATTTATCGAGAAACTACCAATTCCATTGTTGCTACAGGATGTGGACTGGCTCTTGCTTTTAGAGCAGGGGCTAAACTTATGGATATGGAATTCGTGCAATTTCATCCAACCACCTTATACATTGCGGGGGCAGCACGAATACTTATTTCTGAAACGATTCGGGGTGAAGGAGGAATGCTGAAGAATAAATATGGGGAAAGGTTTATGGGCAAATACCATGAAGATGGAGAACTTGCTCCCAGAGATGTGGTTTCAAGGGCGATCCTGAGAGAGATGAAAAAAAGTAATGATACCCATGTATATTTGGACATCACCCACCTTAATTCCAGGTTTTTAGAGAATCGTTTTCCAGGCATAATGGAGGTTTGCTTTTCTTTGGGTATTGATATTAAGAAAGACCTTATACCGGTTAGGCCAACTGCTCATTATATGATAGGTGGAATAAAGACAGCTATGAATGGAGGGACTAATGTTGAGAATTTATACGCCTGTGGTGAGACAGCTTGCTCGGGACTGCATGGAGCTAATCGTTTAGCGAGTAACTCCCTTCTTGAAGGTCTGGTTTTTGGATTTAGCACAGGTTTTTCGGCAGGTAAGAGTATCAGGAGCGGGGGAAGAATTAAGAATATTCCAGAAATTAGTAGTACTATGGATTATGGCAATTCAAAAGATTTGGACTTAGACAAAGAAGATATCAAAAATTCTTTAAAGAGCTTGATGTCAAGGTATCTGGGCATTGAAAGGGATGGAAAAGCCCTTTTAGAAGCTCAAGAAAAAATTGATTCCTGGTCTTCCTATGTAATGAAAAAGGAATTTTTTCATCCCAAGGCTTGGGAATTACAAAATATGCTTCAAATAGCAAAGCTCATGCAAAAAGCAGCTCTTATAAGAAGAGAAAGCCGTGGAGTCCACTATCGTAAAGATTTTCCAAAGCGGAACGATAGTGAATGGCAAGAATCTCATATAGAATTATCTAAAGATAAAGACTTTGAAATTATCACAATATAATAATGTTACATAAAACATTCATTCGGTATGTACATGGGGATGCTCTGCATACCTGTCCCAACAACGTTAATTCCAGATGAAAACATTCATCCTTCTTTTGAGAAAAATTTCTGGTTCGAAGGAAGTAAGAATATGTTTTAAAAAAGTTCTTGACAAAGGCTGAAAGTAATTGTATATTTTAAACATTAGCAGGGCAAAGTAGTCCTCTTAGACCGTTGAAGGTTTGAGGGGATTTTTTTATTAGTATTTTAATGGTTAAAGTACAGATTTTATAAGGACACAGACGTCCTCTTTTCAAACATTGTTGTTTGGGGAGAGGATTTTTTTTGTTAGGGCAACGAGGCCATCTTTAAAGCAAGGCAGCTTTTTAAAGATGGCCTTTTTTATAGAGAAACAGGAAGTTTGGAAGAATTTAAACCAGAAATAAAACAGGAGGAAAGTGAAATGAGAAAAACATTTTTAAACCTAATATTAACAATTCTGATTATTTTGGGGTTAATTACTGTGACTAAAGATGCAGTAGCCGAAACATTGGTAGGAGATTATTTAAAGGAAAAAGGTGTCGATGTGGAAGTATCTGCCTCAATGGATTTCTACAGTAAATATGTTTGGCGCGGATTCCTTTTGGATGATGATTGTGTTTTGCAGCCGGGTTTTACAATATCTGCTGCTGGTTTTGAAAGTGGTTTCTGGGGAAGCTGGGATGTGGATGCAAATGATTCCCTTAATTCAGATGAAGTTGATGGATGGATTGGTTACAGCTTTGATTTGGGATTTATTGATGAAGCGTTTGAAATGGTCGGGCTTTCAGTAGGTAACACCTGGTATGATTTTCCGGGTGCGGATCTCTACACTAAAGAACTTTATGTCGGGATAACACTGGATACCCTGCTTTCTCCATATTTTACTTGGTACCATGATTACGGCGAAGAGGCCTCCGGCGGTGCAGATGGTAATTATTACACAATTGGAGCCGGACACGGTTTTGATCTTGTCGAAAACTACGGGATTACTTTGGACGTAGGTAGTGAGGTTGGTTTTAATGAAGGGGCGTTTATTGCAGGTGACGGGGGTTATTACCTTGCCACTTTAGGGCTTACAGTGCCTTTGACTGAAACGTTGACGATGTCTCCTTGTCTTGGTTATAGCGTACCTTTCGGTGATTTAGAAGATTCATCTGATGGAAACCAGAATGAACAATTTTACGGAGGGGTCTCTCTGGCTTTCAGCTTCTAAAATCTTATCTTAAAACGCAGCACTGAATAATAATATTTATTATTAAAAGGAGGTAAAAATGTTTTGGAAATTATCAAAGTTTAAAAAAAAGTTGCTGCCCAGTATAGCAGCAATCAGCATGATTGCATTATGCTGTTTTAGTTTAACTGCCTTTGCTGATGACGCTCCTACAGTAGCGTCTAATGCCGAGGCTATTGCCGAGAAGGGGATAGCCTTGGATACGGTCTGGACGCTTATTGCAGGAATGCTGGTTATGTTAATGCAGGCAGGATTTGCCATGGTGGAGACAGGTTTTACTCGCGCAAAAAATGCATGCAACATTATGATGAAGAATTTAATGGATTTTTCGATAGGCTCTCTTGCCTATTGGGTAGTAGGTTTCGGGATTATGTTTGGTGCTGGAAATATGTTTTTCGGTACCAGCGGTTTCTTCCTTAATGATACAGGTGAAACATTTGCCTCACTGAGCTGGAGTACTGTTCCTTTAACCTGTAAATATTTTTTTCAAATGGTGTTTGCCGCAACAGCAGCCACGATTGTTTCAGGAGCCATGGCGGAAAGGACAAAATTCAGCGGTTATCTTATCTTTAGTGTAGTGATTAGCGCCTTGATTTATCCGATCGTCGGACACTGGATATGGGGTGGCGGATGGCTGGCTGGAATTGGCATGTGGGATTTCGCAGGATCGACCGTAGTCCATTCTACAGGGGCATGGATTGCTTTAACTGGAGCAATTGTTCTTGGCCCAAGGCTGGGTAAATACAATAAGGATGGCTCGTCTAATGCCATACCCGGGCACAGTCTTGTTTTTGCATCTCTGGGTGTTTTTCTGTTGTGGTTCGGCTGGTATGGTTTTAACCCGGGAAGCACGATGGGTGCTGTGACGGATATCGCGCATATTGCCATGACAACGACATTGGCAGCATCGGCAGCATCAATTGCAGCGATGTTTACTGCCTGGGGGATGTTTAAGAAACCGGATATTAGTATGGCCTTAAACGGCGCCCTAGCAGGCCTGGTAGGAATTACCGCGGGTTGTGCATTTGTTTCTGCCGGTAGTGCTGTAATTATTGGAATTGTTGCAGGAATTCTGGTTGTATGTGCGGTTGTTTTTATTGATAAGACTTTGCATATTGATGACCCTGTCGGTGCTATTTCTGTGCATGGCGTCTGTGGTGCATGGGGGACAATTGCTGTTGGATTATTTGCGCAGGACGTTTTTTGCCCGGGAACAACAGGTAACGGCCTTCTTTTCGGAGGGGGAGTTAAATTGTTAGCATCCCAGATAGCAGGTGTTGCTGCTATTTTTGCATGGTGTATGATTACAGGTTTTATTCTTTTTAATGTCATTAAAAATACAATCGGCCTGCGGGTCACCAAAGAAGAAGAGTTAAGAGGCCTGGATATTGACGAACATGGCATGGAGGCGTATTCAGGATTTCAAATTTTTTCTAACCAATAAAGTATTAATATCGTGGTAAGGGCGAAAAATTTTTCGCCCCACAAAATAAAAATAATTTTTCCAGGAGGTAAAAAATGAAATTAATTATTGCAATGATTCAACCGCATAAATTACCGGATGTGAAAAAGGCGTTGTTTGACGCGGATATACATAAAATGACAGTTACAAACGTATTAGGCTGTGGCCAGCAAAGAGGTTACAGCGAGACTTACCGAGGGGTTGTCCATGAAATAAATCTTCTGAAGAAGGTAAGGCTTGAGATTGCAGTTAATAAAGAATACGTTGATGTTACAACAAAAGCAATTGTTGAAGGAGCGAAAACAGGAAACATTGGGGATGGTAAAATTTTTATTCTTGACCTTCCCGAGTGTATAAGAATAAGAACCGAAGAAAAAGGTAGTACAGCAATTGGATAAATAATTTCTTAGAATTTTGAAATTACGTAGGGGTTCAATATTTTGAACCCCTACCATTAAGTTTTTCAAGGAGGTGTTCTTATGAGAAAAATTGCGATTTATGGCAAAGGTGGAATAGGTAAGTCAACTACCACTCAAAATACAGTTGCTGGTTTGGCTGAACTTGGGAAAAAAATTATGGTTGTTGGATGTGATCCCAAGGCGGATTCAACAAGGCTTTTATTGGGTGGGCTTGCCCAGAAGACAGTGCTGGATACTCTCAGAGAGGAAGGCGAGGATATTGATCTTGACGATATTATTAAGGAAGGGTTTGGTCCAACTCGATGTGTAGAATCAGGAGGCCCGGAGCCTGGCGTTGGATGTGCTGGTCGAGGAATTATTACCTCAATAAATCTTCTCGAGCAGCTTGGGGCATATGGCGATGAGCACGAATTGGAATATGCTTTTTACGATGTATTAGGGGATGTTGTCTGCGGCGGGTTTGCAATGCCTATGCGGGAGGGAAAGGCAAAAGAAATTTACATTGTGGTTTCAGGAGAGATGATGGCGATGTACGCGGCAAATAATATTTGTAAGGGGATTGTTAAGTTTGCTGATTCCGGAGGGGTAAGGTTGGCAGGTCTTATTTGTAACAGCAGGCAAGTGGATAATGAAAAAGAGATGATTGAGGAGTTTGCCAAAAAATTAGGCACACAGATGATACATTTCGTTCCAAGAGATAACATGGTACAAAAGGCAGAAATAAATAGAAAGACTGTGATTGAATATGAGCCTCAGCATCCGCAGGCAGATGAATACAGGATGCTTGCTAAGGAAATGGATGCCAATGAGATGCTTGTAATACCAAAACCGATGGAGATCGAAGTCTTAGAACATCTGCTCGTGGAATTTGGGATTGTTTAAATAGGTTAGTGTAAAGACTTCCTCCTTTTTAGAAGGGGGATTAAGGGGGCTTTGAAAAAGGAGAAAAAAATGTTGATGATTCGTTCAATTGTAAGACGTGAAAAAGCTGATACAGTGCTGGCCGGTTTGCTTGAGGCAGGGTATCCGGCGGTTACAAAGGTAGATGTTTTTGGTAGAGGAAAACAGAGGGGCCTAAAGGTTGGGAATGTTACTTATGATGAGCTTCCCAAGGAATTGCTTCTTACGGTTATCCAAAATAAAGATAAGGAATTTGTGATAAAGACGATAATGGAAAAGGCAAGGACAGGAGATGCAGGTGCCTTTGGGGACGGTAAAATTTTTGTTTCGCCTGTAGAGGAGTGTTACACAATAAGTTCAGGAGTTAAGGAAATATAAGGAGCTAAATATGAAAGAGGTAATGGCAGTAATTCGCATCAATAAAATAAATGCCACAAAACGGGCGTTAAACGCAGTAGGCATTACTTCATTTACTGCAACTAACAGGGTTTTAGGCAGGGGAAAGGGAATAGTTGATTACCGTGTACTTGACGGCGCGAAGGCGGGAAGTCAGGAGGCGATTTCTTTGCTGGGCGATGGTCCCCGCCTTGTGCCTAAAAGACTGATTACCATAGTTGTTTCAGATAATTTTCTGGAAAGAACCGTAAAGGCGATTATTGATGTGAATCAAACAGGAAACGCAGGTGATGGAAAAATTTTTGTAATGCCTATTCTTGATGCAACACGGGTCAGAACAGGTGAAACAGTGAATGGGGCATCTGGAGGCAGTGTCCTTGATTCGTCAGGAGCTTAATTATGGAAAATGTAGAAAAAGTAATATTGCCAGATGGCGAAATGATAAAAGAAGATATTTTGGCAAAGTATCCGCCAAAGGTTGCAAAAAAAAGAAATAAATCAATGGTATTTAATGATCCTTCCAAGGATCAGCCGATACAGTCAAATGTCAGGACTGTGCCTGGAATTATTACACAGAGGGGATGTTGTTATGCTGGATGTAAAGGTGTTGTCTTGGGTCCCACGAGGGACATAATTAACCTCACTCACGGGCCAATTGGATGTGGTTTCTACAGTTGGCTTACTCGCAGGAACCAGACAAGGCCAGGCCCCAAAGGGGATAATTATATGCCTTATTGTTTTTCTACTGATATGCAGGATGACAATATTGTTTTTGGCGGCGAGAAGAAGTTAAAAGAGGCAATACAGGAGGCGTATGATATTTTCCATCCTAAGGCGATTGGAATTTTCGCGACATGCCCGGTTGGCTTGATTGGCGATGATATTCACAGTGTTGCAAAAGAGATGAAGGAAAAACTTGGTATTAATATTTTTGGTTTTTCTTGCGAAGGATACAAAGGTGTAAGCCAGTCCGCAGGTCATCACATTGCTAACAATCAGATATTCAAGCATGTTGTTGGTTTAGATGATAAAAAGAAGAAAGGAAAATTTCTAATCAATCTGCTTGGTGAATACAATATCGGAGGAGATGCCTTTTTGATTGAAGATTTATTTGAGCGATGCGGTCTTACACTGGTGTCAACTTTTAGCGGCAATTCAAGTATTGATCAATTTGCTAACTGTCATACCGCTGATCTAAATCTTGTCATGTGTCACCGTTCAATTAATTATGTCGCGGACATGATGGAAAAAAAGTTTGGCATCCCATGGATGAAAATTAATTTTATCGGGGCAAACGCCTCTGCCGCATCTTTAAGGCAAATAGGCAAGTATTTTGACGATAAGGATCTTTATCAACGCATAGAAAAGGTTATTGCCGAGGAAATGCCTGCGGTTGAAGCCGCGCGCAAAGAGGTAATGCCGCATACAAAAGGCGAATTGGCAATGATTTTTGTCGGAGGTTCACGCGCGCATCATTATCAAGAGTTGTTTGCCGAGATAGGCATGCGCACTATTGCTGCAGGATATGAGTTTGCGCATAAAGATGATTACGAGGGCAGGAAGGTATTACCAAGTCTGAAAGTAGATGCGGACAGCAGAAATATTGAGGAACTTGTGGTGGAAAAAGATCCTGAAAGATACAAGTTGCGAAAGACGCAAGAAGAGTTAAGAAAGCTGGAAAAATCAGGTGTCAGGATGAAGGAGTATGACGGGATGATTCCCGAGATGGTAAACAAGTCTTTCATTATTGATGATATTAGTCAGCACGAAACAGATATGCTGATTGCTAAATACAAGCCGGCGGTTTTTTGTGCGGGCATTAAAGAGAAGTACACGGTGCAGAAAAACGGCGTGCCAATGAAACAATTACACAGTTACGATTATGGCGGGCCTTTCGCAGTTTTTAAAGGAGCAGTTAATTTTTACAAGGAGATGGACAGGACAATTAATTCAAGAGTCTGGGGTTTAATCAAGCCGCCGTGGGATAGTAATCCTGAAATAACCGCGACGTTTGTTTTGGAATAAAAAATAAAAATAAATGGAGAGATGAAATGCTTTTACGACATACGCCTAAAGAAATTAAAGAGAGAAAGGCTTTAACGGTAAATCCTGCCAAGACGTGCCAGCCGATTGGTGCGATGTATGCAGCATTGGGGATACATGGGTGTATGCCGCACAGTCATGGTTCACAGGGATGTTGTGCTTATCACAGAAGCGCTCTTACGCGGCATTACAAAGAGCCGGTAATGGCAGCCACGAGTTCTTTTACCGAAGGCTCGTCAGTTTTTGGAGGGCAGGCAAATCTGATACAGGCTATTAATAATATTTTTACAATTTACAACCCCGACATAATTGCGGTTCATACGACATGTTTGTCTGAGACCATAGGCGATGATGTTAATCAGATTTGCCAGAAGGCAAGGGATGACGGAAAGGTTCCTGAAGGAAAACACGTGATTCATTGCAACACTCCAAGTTACGTCGGCTCGCACATTACAGGTTATTCAAACATGCTTAAAGGGATCATTAAGTATTTTTCAAAGTCAACAGGCGTAAAAAAAGATCAGATAAATATTATCTCTGGGTGGATAGAGCCTTCTGACATGAGGGAGATAAAAAACATCGTAAATCAGATGGGAATAAAAGTAGTTTTATTCCCTGATACTTCAGATATTCTTGATGCCCCTCAGACAGGTGTGCATGCCTTTTATCCAAAAGGCGGGACAACAATACCTGAATTAACAAGTACAGGAGACAGCAAGTTCAGTCTCGCTCTTGGTGAATTTGCAACTGATGCTGCGGCAAAAGATCTTGACAGTAAATGTAAGGTTAAGTTCAAGACAATTGACCTGCCTATTGGTTTATCTGCTACTGACAGATTTATTGTTGCATTAAGTAATGCAGCGGATGTAGATGTTCCATCGTCTATCACAGAAGAAAGAGGCAGGCTCGTAGATATTATTACAGACATGCAGCAGTATTTTTACAACAAAAGAGTGGCGTTGTTTGGCGATCCTGATCAGCTAATACCTCTTACTGAACTGCTTGTTGATTTAGATATGAAGCCTGTTTATATTGTCAGCGGAACTTCAGGTAAAGTTTTTGACCGCAGGATAAAGGAGATTCTTGCTGAAAGTATGCCGGATGCAAAGGTCAAAAACGGTGCAAATGCAGATTTATTCTTATTGCATCAATGGATTAAAAACGATCCGGTTGACCTGATTATTGGCAACACTTACGGAAAATATATTGCGAGGGATGAGGACATTCCGTTTTTAAGAATGGGTTTCCCGATATTGGACAGGGTCGGTCATAGTTATTTTCCAACAGTTGGATATTCAGGGGCGATGAGGATCTTAGAGAAGATACTTAATTTGCTGATGGATAGACAGGACAGAGATTCTTCAGAAGAAAGTTTTGAATTGGTTATGTAATAACGTAGGGACAGCCCTTACGGCTGTCCGTTAATCAGGAACGAAAAATGGCAGGAATTTTAATCCAGAGAGAAAAACAGGTTTTCCGTAAAGGCGCGGATAAGTTTGATATGTCCTGCGAAAAAAACAGCACAGCAGGCTCGGTGAGTCAGAGGGCGTGTGTCTTTTGCGGATCGCGGGTTGTTCTTTATCCGATAGTAGACGCGCTCCATCTTATTCACGGGCCTATCGGTTGCGCCTCCTACACGTGGGATATTAGAGGGGCGCTTTCATCGGGACGGCAATTGCATCGGATGAGCTTTTCAACAGACCTTCAGGAAAAAGATGTTGTTTTCGGAGGTGAGAAAAGATTATACCAATCGCTCATTGAATTAATTGATAAATATAAACCAAAGTCAGCTTTTGTTTACGCGACGTGCATTGTTGGAATAATCGGAGACGATGTTGACGCGGTATGCAAACGTGTCTCAAATGAAAAAGGTATCCCGGTTTTCCCTGTTCATTCTGAAGGTTTTAAAGGAACAAAGAAAGATGGATATAAAACTGCGTGCGAGGCTCTTTTTAAGCTGGTTGGAACTGCAGAAACAAAAGACATCGGAAAGTTCAGCATAAATATTTTAGGAGATTTCAATATAGCTGGTGAGACGTGGATGATACGGGATTATTACAATCGTATGGGTGTTGAGGTAGTGTCAACAATTACAGGAGATGGCAGGACAGATGATATTCGCAGAGCACATGGGGCATCTTTAAACGTTGTGCAATGTTCTGGGTCAATGATGTATCTGGCAAAGATGATGAAAGAAGAATACGGCATCCCTTTTATGCGGGTTTCATATTTTGGAATAGAAGATACTTCTGACGCGCTTTTAAAAGTGGCTGAATTCTTTAAAGATGCTGGAATAACCGTAAAGACAAAAGAGTTAATAAAAGAAGAGACAGATATTTATCTGCCTGAAATTTATAAATATAGAGATAACTTGAAAGGGAAAAAAACGACAGTGTATGTCGGCGGGGCGTTTAAGGCGTTTTCTCTTATTAAGGCATTAGATGTGGTCGGGATGTCTGTTGCTGTTGTCGGGTCGCAGACAGGTAATCAGGATGATTATGCGAGATTAAAGAAAATGTGTGACGAAGGTACGATTATTTTGGATGATTCCAATCCCGTTGAGCTTGCAAATTTCTCGTTAGAAAAGAAAGTTGATATTTTTATTGGCGGGGTAAAGGAACGTCCAATGGCATACAAGTTGGGGATAGGATTTTGCGATCACAATCATCACAGGAAAGAGGCGCTCACAGGATTTAAAGGGATGCTGAATTTTGTTAAAGAAGTGCATTCCTCTGTAATGAGCCCTGTCTGGAGATTTACAAATAGGAAATAAAATGAATACTACAGTGACAAGAAATCCATGCAAACTTTGTTCACCCCTCGGGGCATCATTAGTGTTTAAAGGGATACGAGGGACGATTCCCCTATTACACGGTTCACAGGGGTGCGCGACTTATATTCGGAGATATTTTATCAGTCATTTTAGAGAGCCTGTGGATATTGCGTCGTCCAATTTTGTTGAGACAACGTCTATTTTTGGCGGGGCAAAGAATCTTTGCGAGGCTCTGGAGAATATTAATGAACAATATCGGCCTGAAATTATCGGGGTTGCAACAACATGTTTGAGCGAGACGATTGGGGATGATGTTCCTTTGTTCTTGAATAATTTTTTAAAGAAAAAAGGCTCAGAAACATTTCCTGATATTATTTTTGTTTCCACCCCGAGTTACAGCGGTACGCACATGGATGGATTCCATTCCGCGGTTAAGTCGATTGTTGAATATTACAGTCATCTTTGCGAGAGTGCTGATTCGTCATTTTTCGGGGATCGGTCGGAGAAAAGCGTTGCAGTCTTTCCCAATTTTGTGTCACCAGCGGATATTCGGCATTTAAAGGAAATTATTTTAGACTTTGGAATGAAGCCTGTTTTTGTGCCTGATTATTCACAGACTTTAGACGGTGTTAGCTGGAACAAATATGAAAAGATACCAGAAGGCGGAACTTCCAGAGAAAATCTGATGTCTTTGCGGGAAGCCTCTTTCCTGCTTGAATTAGGCAATAGTCTTACTGGCATGGATTCAGCTGGAAAATTCCTTGAATCAAAATTCGGATCAAAGAACTACGGATTAGGCCTGCCGATAGGCATTGATTTAACAGATGATTTTTTTAATAGTCTTAAAATAATAAGCGGCAGAAAAATTCCTGAAAAATATATTGCTCAGAGGGGAAGGCTGGTTGATGCATATTGTGATGCGCATAAATATTTATTTGGTAAAAAGGCGGTTGTCTTTGGAGAGGAGGACATGGTTGTATCAATTGCACAATTTTTGTGTGAAATTGGTGTCATTCCAGTGCTTTGTGCTTCAGGGGCAAAAGGAAGTGAGATGAGAAAAGCCTTACAACAGCTTTCTCAAAAATATAAAAATGAAATAGTAATTCGAACGAAAGCGGATTTTGTAGGCATTGAGGAAGAAGCAGAAATTTTGAAACCGGATTTTCTGATTGGAAATAGCAAAGGCTACACCCTTTCGCGAAAATTAGGCATCCCTCTTGTGAGAGTTGGTTTTCCGATACACGATAGGTTTGGAGCGTCAAGGATTCTGCATTTATGTTACAAAGGGACACAAGAGTTGTTTGACAGAATAGTCAATGCAATTGTCGCTAAAAAGCAGTCAGAATCAGAAGCAGGTTATACGTACATGTAAAAAAGCAAGGAGCAGGAATATGGATAGAATCAAAACGATAAACAAAGAAAAACATCCTTGTTTTAATTTTGAAGCAAGAAATAAATTCAGCAGAGTGCATCTTCCCGTTGCTCCAAAATGTAACATTCAGTGTAATTTTTGTAATAGAAAATACAGCTGTGTTAATGAAAGCAGACCGGGTGTTACAAGCACTGTTTTGTCTCCTTCTCAGGCAGTTGTCTATTTTGATATGATTATGAAAAAAATGCCGAGTATTTCTGTTATGGGTATTGCAGGGCCTGGGGATGCCTTTGCTAACGCGCAAAAGACTTTAGAAACTATGCGTAAAGTTAGGGAACGATATCCTTTTATGCTGTTTTGTTTGTCCACTAACGGACTTAATGTTTTACATTACTTTGATGACCTGATGGCATTTGGGTTGACACATCTTACGATAACAGTTAATGCAGTTAAGAAAGAAGTCGGAGCAAAAATATACGCGTGGGTTTTGGATGATGGACAAACATATTGTGGAGAAGCAGCAGCGGAATTGTTAATGAATAGGCAATTGGAGGCAATAGAAAAATTTAGTAAGGCAGGAGTTGTTATTAAAGTAAATTGTATTTTGCTCCCGGGAGTAAATGATCATCATGTTGAGGAGGTAGCTTTACGGGTTTCAGAAAAGGGCGCGAATATCTTTAATTGTATGCCGGTAATTCCTGTTGAAGAAACGGTTTTTGAAAAAATAAAAAAGCCCTTAAACTCAGAGGTGCGCAATATTAGAGAAAAATGTTCAAAGCATATTAAACAAATGACTCATTGTCAGAGATGCAGAGCAGATGCCGCTGGTTTGTTAAAAGATGGTAATAGTGAAAAGACCCAGGATTTATTGTCCATTGCCTCAGCATTGCCTGATAGCAATCGTGAGTTTGTTGATATCCGTTGCAAATTTTTGAACCCCTGCATTTCAAAAAAGTAAAAATTTATAATTATTTTTAAAAAAGGAGAAAAATAATGGAAGGAAGAAAAATGGAAAATGAAATGGATTCAATTTCAGAGCTTTACGGAAGTAATGTTTTTGGTCTTAAAGCAATGCGTAATTATTTATCTGAGAAGGCGTATAACTCATTGAGTTCTACGATTAAATCAGGTGGCAGCCTGGATCCAAAAATTGCAGATGAGGTTGCTGATGCAATGAAGACATGGGCGGTGGCTAAAGGTGCGACGCATTTTACGCATTGGTTTCAGCCGTTGACAGGAACAACAGCGGAAAAACACGATTCTTTTATTTCGCCTGATGGAGAAGGAGTCGTAGTTCTTAAATTTTCCGGAAAAGAATTAATACAGGGAGAGCCTGATGCTTCAAGTTTTCCTTCAGGCGGACTGCGCCCCACTTTTGAGGCGCGTGGGTACACAGGATGGGATCCAACAAGCCCTGCGTTTATTAAAGAAGGGGCACAAGGTGCGACATTGTGTATTCCTACGTATTTTATCGGATGGAATGGAGAGGCATTGGATAAGAAAACTCCGCTTTTGCGTTCGATGAAGGCATTGTCAAAACAGGTATGCCGTTTAGGAAAATTATTCGGGATTGAATGCGAAGGTGCACAGGCATATGCAACGCTTGGAGGAGAACAGGAATATTTTTTAATAGATCGTGATTATTATTATGAGAGGATCGATCTTATTCAGACGGGAAGGACGCTGTTTGGAAAAGAACCTGCAAAGCATCAGCAGATGGCTGACCATTATTTTGGGGCAATTAAAAGCAGAATAATGGATTTTATGGAAGATTTTGATCGTGAAATGTGGAAGTTAGGCATTCCTGTCAGGACAAGGCATAATGAGGTTGCTCCCGCACAATTTGAGGTTGCTCCTGTTTTTGAACAGTTGAATTTGGCAGTTGATCATAATATGCTTTGCATGGAAGTTATGCAAAAAGTAGCAGAGAAACACGGTCTGGCATGTCTATTGCACGAGAAACCTTTTGCAGGAATAAATGGTTCAGGAAAACATAATAATTGGTCAATAGTTGGGCCTGATGGAAAAAATTGGCTTGCTCCTGGAGACAACCCGCATGAAAATGCAAAATTTTTAATAGTGCTCGGAGCTGTAATCAAAGCGGTTGATACATACGCAGATCTTTTGCGTGTTTCAATAGCATCCGCAGGAAATGACCACAGACTTGGTTCTCATGAGGCTCCTCCTGCGATTATTTCGATTTTTCTCGGAGAACAATTGACTGACATCATTGAACAGGTAGAAAGAGGCGGAGCTAAAACTTCCAAACAAGGAGGCATTTTAAAATTGGGCATTGATTCCCTGCCGGATCTGCCAAGGGACGCGACAGATAGAAACAGGACATCGCCATTTGCATTTACAGGCGCTAAATTTGAATTCAGGGCAGTTGGTTCAAACATGAGTCTTGCAGGTCCGAACATTATTTTAAATACAATTATTGCAGAAGCATTAGATGAAATATGCACAGAGTTGGAATTTGCTAATGAGGTAAAAAAAGATTTTAATGAAACTCTGCAGACAATTCTTCAGGACATTATTAAAAAACACAAAAAGATTTTGTACAATGGAGATAATTACACTGAGGACTGGATTAAAGAGGCGGAAAAAAGAGGTTTGCTTAATCTTAAAACCACACCGGAGGCATTGGAGATATTGAACAAACCTGAGAATATTGCAGTTTTCCAAAGGCAGGGGGTATTAACAGAGACTGAACTTAAATCACGCCACGACGTGTATTTAGAGGCGTATGAAACCACTATTGATTACGAAGCGAAATTATCCGCAGACATGGCAAAAACAATGATTGTTCCTGTAGGCTTGGATTATCAAACTGAGTTAGCGGAATCGATAAAATCCGTAGAATTAATTAATGAAACAAATTTATCTGCTATGAGAAAATTACTTAAAGAGGTCTCAGAGACAGTAGAAGATATTCTAAACAGCATTCATGTATTAGAGAAAGGAATTAAAGCGCAAGAGGCAAAAACAGCAAAAGAAGCGATGGATGTTTTAAGAGAAAAGGTAGACATGCTAGAAGGTTTAGTACCCGAAAATATGTGGCCGCTTCCGTCATACGCAGAGATGCTTTTTATATTGTAAATTAAGCTTGAGTTTGTCTTACAAATTGCTGTGAGAATTTTATTTTAACGAAGTAAGAAGGAGGATTTTATGGAAAAACCTGATTTTCATTTTTTTGTCTGCAATAGTTTTAGAGCAGGAGGAGAGTCTCAGGGAATCTGTAATAAAAAAGGTGCTGTTGATTTAATTCAGTATCTTGAAAGTGAATTAGCGGATAGAGGAATGAGTTCTTTTGTAACCAGTACAGGATGCCTCAAGGTTTGTGACAGGGGGCCTGCCATGGTCGTATATCCTAAGGGGGACTGGTACGGCAACCTTGGCGAGGAGGCTATTGATGAAATTCTGGATGCAATGGAGGAAGGCAGCATTGCAGAAAAATATTTATTAACATAAATGTATTCATAATGCAGGGGTTCAATATATAAGGATATTATGAAAAATATGTGGATAATTGATACAACTCTTCGTGATGGGGAACAGTCTGCCGGCGTGGTATTTTCTTTAGATGAGAAAAAAAATGTCGCGCGATTATTATCTGATGCTGGGATAGACGAAATTGAGGTTGGCACCCCTGCCATGGGTAAAGAAGAAAGGGCGGATATAAAGGCAATCGTGGCTATGAATCTTAATTCAGTGCTTATTTGTTGGTGCCGTGCTTTGCGTCGTGATATTGATTCTTGTTTTGAATGTGGAGTTAGAAGGATTCACATTTCTTTTCCCGTCTCTGATATTTTGATGCCATTATTTAAAATAGAAAAAAGTGAATTATTTGGTATGGCAGAAAATTTAATTAAATATGCATTGCGAAGATTTTCTTTCGTGTCTGTCGGAGCTCAGGATGCCTCTCGTGCGAATAGAAATCTTTTGTTGCAGTTTTGTAAAATAGTAGCTGATAGTGGCGCAAAGAGAGTGTGTATTGCAGATACCGTAGGCATAATGAGTCCTGTTCAGGCTTTTAATCTTATCTCAGATTTTCGCGGAGAAGATATAGATATTGATTTGGCATTTCACGCGCATAATGATTTAGGAATGGCAACAGCGAATACAATTTCAGCTTTGGCCGCAGGAGTTCAAAGTGTCAGTGTAACTGTTAACGGACTTGGTGAACGTGCGGGAAACGCGGCTTTGGAAGAGGTTGTAATGGCCGCAAAACATACACTTGGAATGAAAACCTCAGTTAACACAAAATTATTTGCTAAACTTTCAAGCCTGGTGGCAAAGGCTTCAGGTGAAAAGATTTGCAGATTAAAACCTATTGTGGGCTCAGGGGCATTTTGCCATGAATCTGGTATACACACAAAGGCGCTTTTATTGAATCGCAGAAGTTATGAATCAATTGATCCTGAGAGTGTTGGCAGGAAGGAACAGAAGTTTGTTATTGGCAAACATTCGGGGAAGGCATCAGTTAAACATTTTTTTTGCAAGAAAAATCTCAAGATCAGTGACGCTTATTTAACAAAGATACTTAAAAAGATTAAAGAGTCGGCATCAAAGTTGAAGAGGGGATTGTCGTGCAGTGAAGTGCTGGATTTATACCGGGGATTGTATGAAAGAACTTAGAAGAAAAATAATTGAGATTATCAGAGATTATGAAATTAAGGATGGGTTTGTGCGGATAACTGTCAGACCATTATCTCCGCAAGAGGCGATAGGAAACCCGGAGCATAATGATTATCCAATTCAAAAAGGACGGGAACGCCTTATGCAGGCTGATTTTAATGGAGCTTATGGCGTAGCTTTTACTGATATGTTTGGGGATTATGAAGGGCTTTTCTACAGTTTGCAAGATAGCGTAGGCAAGAATAATAGAGAGGGCGGATTGTGAATGTCATAAAGAAAATCAATTCGTCGGATGTAATTGTTAGAAGAGCTTTTGCTTCCGACATTGATAGTCTTGTAAGGCTTCTTGAAGAATTGTTTTCTGTTGAAGAAGACTTTATCTTTGATGAACAGAAACAGCGCGAAGGGCTTTTATTAATACTGGAAGCTCAAGATCAGTGTTGTGTGATGGTCGCTGAACTGAATAAGAAAATTGTCGGCATGTGCTCAGTGCAGACATTTATCTCAACAGCCGAAGGGTGCCCTGCCGGAGTTATTGAAGACATGATCGTATCCAAAAGGCATAGAGGTAAAGGTATCGGGAAGTCTTTACTGGAGTCAATCAAGGAGTGGTCAAAAGAAAAAGGAATAGTCCGCCTGCAGCTATTAACTGATAAAAATAACACAGCCGCATTAGAATTTTATAAAAAAACAGGTTGGGTTAATACCCAACTAATCTGCCTTCGAAAGTTCTTTTCCAAGAATCTGCTGTAAATCTCAGTCTTTGGCATACTCTAAAAAAGCCGAAGGCCAGAGTTCCACGGGTTTACCCGTGGGTGAATGTAAAATTCGCCCGAAGGGCGTCGAGCGAAGCTCGCACAAAAAAATGTACCAAGTGCCACGGGCTTGCCCGTGGGTATCTACTTCTCCATAAGTAAATATTTAGTAAAGAAGGGGAAAAGTGACCAATAGTTTAAATGCCGTAATTTCAAATAGCCACATTGATTTCTTTTTTTCGCGTTGGAGAATACTCTGAGTTTACAACTTAAGATTCAGGGGTTTGTTTTAATCTTCTTGACAAAAAATTAACCGCAGTATATTCTTTTATCATATCGACTGACCAGTCGGTCGGCAGATGGAGATTTATATGAGGACGAAAAATAAAGAAAAAATGGAGCAGCTTTTTGAGAAACGACAGGCTGAGATTCTTGACGCGGCCGGAATTGTCTTCTCTAAATATGGTTTCGCGAAGACAACCATTGATCGGATAGCGAGCCAAGCGGGTTTGGGCAAGGGGACAGTTTATCAATATTTTAAAAGCAAGAAAGAGCTTTTTCTTTTAGTGGGCAGAAATGGCATGGATAGGTTAAAGGATACGGTATTAGTAGAGATAGAAAAAGAAGCCGACCCAATAAAACAAATTGAAATTGCAATTAAAGCATACCTTTTGTTTTTTCAGGAAAATAGTAAATTGGCAGGTATTTTTATGCAGGAACAAGGTGAATTTAGAAGAGAAACGCAGAAGAGGTATTTTGAGCATTATTACGGACACATTGATATGATGAGAAAGATATTCAAGAAAGCTGTCAAGAAAGGATTGCTTAAAGATGTTGATGTCGAGAATTTGAATAATATTTTAATAAGTTTGCTTAATGGTTTGGTTTACATGTGGCAGGCAGAAGGAATGAAGTATTCATTGACTGATAGAATTCCTATGGTTCTTAAAGTATTTTTTACAGGGATTGTAAAAGATGAAAAAAGAAGGCAAAAATATGAAAAAGCAAAATAGTATAATAATTTTAAGCATTATTCTTTCTGGACTATCATATAATGTTTATGCTCAGGAAACTAGGGTAGAACATTTAAATGTCAATATAGAGCAGGCAATAGGCATGGCATTGCAAGCAAGTGAATTTTATTTGATGAAAGAGAACGAGATTGAAAAGACCGATGCTCAGTATAAATCTACTAAATCAGTTATTTATCCTCAAATAAATGCAAATGTTGAGTGGTACAGAAATATTCAATATCCATCCAAAAGTTCTTCAATAAATAATTATTTTTTGGATTCAGGAGTTTCTGTTGACCAATTGATTTGGGCTTTTGGACGAGTTTCTTCTGCTGTTAGCGCCGTGGATAAATTTTTAAACATAAGCAGATTAAATAAAGAGATCACAGAACAGGAAGTTATTTATAATGCGAAGTTGAGCTACTTTAATGTTCTTTTGGCAGATAAAATTTATCAAATTCTAAAAGAATCTTATGAGAATGCGAATGAAAATAAATATATATTAGACGAGAAATTTGCATCTGGAAGGCCTTCTAAAAGAGATAATATAAAAATGAAAGCGGATGTGGCAGCAAGAATACCATTAATGAATGACGCAAAATCAAAGGCAAATTCAGCTCAGGAAACTTTCAAGACGTTGATTGGTCTAAACGAGGAGGCAACAGTTGATTTAATCAATGAATTTAAAAAAAAATATATAAAATTAAAAGGTGATGATTTAAAGTCTAATCTGTATGAAAGGGAACCGACGTTGAAGATGCTTGGTAAAGACGTTGCGATGAGAGAAGATTTTATAAAAATTAAACAAGCGGGATATTACCCGGAGATTTATGCTTTTGCTAAATGGAATCATAAAGGAATAGGCGACAAATATGATATTGGTTCGGATAATCTCGAAAATTATGGTTTAGCGGGATTGAAAGTATCTGTTCCGCTTTGGACAGGGGGAAAGACAGGACAGGATTTGAGAATAGCCAGAATTGATAGCAAAAACGCTTCTTTAAAGCTAAAGGAAACAAAAGAACAATTAACCCTGGAGCTCAATAATGCTGTCTCTGAATACCACGAATATATAGAAACTTTAAACGCAAACAATGACGCGGTTAATCTGGCTGAAGAATCATTTAAAATGAGCAGGGATTTATTTACATCAGGACAGGTTTCTTTAGCTGATCTTAATGACGCAGAGCTTTTATTGACAAATGTGAGATTAGCAGAAGAAATGACATTGTTTAATATCAATGTTACTTTAGCAAAAATCGAGAAATTAACATTACCAGATAAAGAAAAATGAAAGTTATGAAATCAACAATACGATTGTTTGTATATTTGGGGGTTGTGGGCGTATTTATATGCCTTGTCCTTTGGAAACAAAATGTGATACGAATAAAAAGGGCGAAAAAAATTGTAAGCTCAATAGATGAATGTGTGCAAAATGGCAAGCCAGTGAAAGTAGAAGAAGTCAAATTACAAGATGTTAAAGTTTATACCAAAATCACATTGTTTCATACGTCAAATAATACATGTGAAGGTTTTGTGCCAAAAGCAGTTAAAGAAAAATTAAAGGTTGGTCAGATAGGATATTCAGTTATCGGAGAGAATAAAAAAATAGAAGGAAGGATTATTGAAATTTCAGATGAAGCTGATTTAGACAATGGAATGTTTTTAATAAAAGTTAAGATTGCTCAAGAGATAAGCACTACTAATGCGAAGGTTATTGCTAATGTCCATACAAATACATATAAAAATGTGATTAATATTGTTAACGAGGCTGTTGATATCGTAGAAGGAAAATATTACATCTGGAAAGTATCAAATGGCCTGGCAAAAAGGCAGAAAATTCAGATTGATAAACAAAATGGATATGGAACTATTGTAACAAAAGGTTTGAAAGTTCAAGATTTAATTATTGTTGAAGGGCAATCTCTATTGAAAGAAAATGAAAAAGTTTTAATTATTAGTTGCAATAGTTGTAATCAAGGTTCACCAAAGGGCACAAGTAAATGATAGAATTTTTTGTTAAACGTCCAGTTACAACAATTATGTTTGTCTTGCTTTTTGTCGTTTTAGGGGCTGTTTCTTCCTGCAATATTAACATTGAACGAGAACCTAAAATCGATTTTCCTGTTGTTACTATTTCCATTCCCTTCCCCGGGGCCACACCTCTTGAGGTTGAAACCTTAGTTATTGATAAAGTTGAAGATGCTGTATCAGAGCTTTCTGAGATTAAAAAGATAAAAAGTTTTTCTTACGACAGTTTAGGCCTTGTCATGATTGAATTTTTGATAAAGGCGGATGTTAATTCGAAATCTATTGAGGTCAAAGATAAAGTTGAGGCTATTATTAATGATCTTCCTGTTGACATAAAAAATCCGATTATAGAGAAATTTGATCCTTTAATTGAGCCTGTTTTAGATTTGGTTTTAACAAGTGATACTTTAGACGGCAGGGCGCTTTATGAGTTTGCTGATAAAAAATTAAAAGACAAACTTTCTTCTGTCGAGGGAGTTGCTAATGTTGGGGTTTATGGCGGGAAAATAAGACAGATCAATGTTATATTAGATCCAATGCTGATGCGGCAGCATTATATATCAATTAGTGATGTTGTGAAGAAGATTCAATTAAAGAACAAAAATATTCCAGGCGGTTTGCTGCAAAAAGGGGGAAGTTCTTTAAGCGTGAGATTTGTTGGCGAGTTTGATTCTGTTGATGAAATATCCGGGATGATCTTTACGTCTGACGATGGAACAAGCTTCCCTTTAAAGGATGTTGCTGTAGTTGAAGACAGTTTTAAAAAAGTTGAGACAATAGCACGTTTTAATGGACAAGATGCTGTTAAAATATCTATTGATAAAGTATCGGATGGCAACGCGATAAATATTTCAAGAGACGTTAACAAGAGGCTGCCGAAACTGCGAGAAATGCTTCCCGAAGGAGTTAATCTTGAAATAGCAAACGACAATGCTGCATTTATTGTTAATGAAACAATTTCCACAGAGAAGAATATACTTATTGGAATTATCCTAACAGTAATTATTCTTTATTTATTTACAGGCAGATTAAATATCACTTTTATTTCCGCGATTGTTATTCCCGCGTCTGTTATATCAACATTTTTTTTAATGGATCTGTCAAGCTTCACTATTAATGTGATGACCCTATTGGCTGTTGCTACTTCTTTAGGCACGCTTATTGCCAATGCCATTGTTATTATTGAAAATGTATTGGTACACCTCGAGCATAAAGAAACGCCGATTCATGCGGCAATTGACGGGACAAAAGAAGTAGCCGGAGCTATTTTGGCATCAGCAGGAACAAATTTGGTTGTCTTCACTCCAATTGCCTTTATGGGTGGACTTGTTGGTCAGTTCATGAAATCGTTTGGTTTAACAGTCGTTTACGCGACATTGTTTTCTTTGATCGCCTCTTTTAGTTTGACTCCTATGCTTTGCGGTCTTTTGATGAAAAAGAGGAACAGAGGCGCTGAGAGAAAAAGAAAAGTTTTTAATCCTTTCGTGTTTTTGGCGCTCCTTACAAACAGGCTGGTTGAATTCTTAAGAAAAGAATACAAAATAATTTTTGATCTGATATTTAAATTTCCTAAGACAACGGTGATAATTGTTATCCTGATGTTCTTGTCCTTAGGATTTATATTGCCTTACACGGGGAGTGATTTTTATCCTCCGACTGATGAAGACAAAATTAAAATATTAATTACTGTGCCGCAAGGCTCCACAATAGAGAAGACCCTTGATGTTGTAAAAAAAATTGAAGGTCATCTCAGTGCTGTTGAAGAAGCGGAATCTTATTTATCTTTTCTTGGCCATAACGGAGTTGAGAACGCGTTGATTACAGTAAATTTGACACATTCAAAATTAAGAGAGAGAAGCGCCAAAGATATTATAGACAGCCTGATTCCGTTTATATCAAAAATTCCTGATGCTGAAATTAACTTTAGTTATGCGGTAACTGGTGGAGCTCTGGAAGAAGGAGATATCACGATAAATTTATATGGCCTCGACTATGAAAAGATGATAAATTTGTCTGAGTTAATGAAAGAAAAAATGGAGGGATCCGGTTATTTCCGTTCAGTATTGTCTTCGTATAAAACGACTCGTCGTGAGATAAAATTTATACCTGATCAGGAAAAACTTATTAGTTATGACATTGACAATGTTGATATCGGGGAGACATTAAGGTTTTCAATTTACGGCAATGACTCGAATGTTTTTAAGGAAAAGGGAGAGGAATATGATATTAATGTTGTTCTTAATGGAAAATATACTGAGAATTTAGATGACATAAAAGAGATAAATATTATCACAAAAAAAGGGCTTATTCCAATTACTCAGCTGGGAATTTTGGAGAAAGGAAAAGCAGTTCCGACTATTCGTCATCGGGATAAAAACAGAATTATTGCCATTGAGGGATACTTATCTAAATCCACAACAGGATATGTTAGAAAAATTCTGGATGAAGAGTTCTCTAAGCTGTCGTTTGAAGAAGGGTATGGTTATAAATATGTTGGAATGGCGGAATATCAAGATGAATCAAACGCGGAGACTGTAAAATCTTTTGTGTTGGCTATTTTGTTAACCTACATGCTTCTTTGCGCGATAATGAATTCAACTATTTATCCTATTCCAATAATTTTATCAATAGCAACTTCCTTTATCGGGGTATTTTTACTGCTGTTTTTTCTGGAAGAGTCAATTAATGTCGCGTCAATGTTGGGCATGATAATGCTTGTGGGGCTGGTTGTTAATAATTCTATTCTGCTTTTAGAACATACGATGGTGAGGCTGAAAGAAGGAAAGCCGATTATTGAAGCCTTATGGCTCGGGGCATCAGAGAAATTCAGGGCGATTCTAATGACTTCTATTGCCATTATTCTCGGGGTGTTGCCTCAGCTATGGGCAATCATGCCGCTTAAGACTTCAATGGGAACTGTTATGATTGGCGGAATGTTAGCTTCTATTTTCTTTACGTTTATTTTTACCCCTGTAACGTTTTGGTATGTTTATAGGTTAAGAATGGTGTTTATTAAAAGTCAGGAAAAAAATAAATGATTGTGTAATCACACGACTAGATTTAAAATATATATTTAATGATGAAGAGGACATCAGGGTTTTAAGGGCAATTGCCTTTTGGAACCTCAAAGAGCCAAACAGAAATAATAATGAAATATCGGGAAGAAACAGATTCCCTGGGTAGTAAAAAGATTCCTTCAGAGGTGTTTTGGGGTATTCATACTCAAAGGGCACTTGAGAATTTTTATGTAAGTTCGTTAAAGATACCGTTTAATTTTATCCGTGCGTTGGCAATGGTGAAAAAGGCGGCTTGTCAGGCGAATTGCGATCTTGGGTATCTTGACGGAGAAAAGGCCGGGGCAATCAATATTTCGTGCGACGAAATCATCGACGGAAAGCTATCGGACCAGTTTCCACTTGATGCTTCGCAGGGAGGAGCAGGTACGTCAACAAACATGAATATTAATGAGGTGATTGCCAATAGAGCGATTGAGAATCTTGGAGGAGAAAAAGGAAATTATCAGCTAATACATCCGATAGAAGACGTCAACATGCATCAGTCCACGAATGATGTTTATCCCACAGCGGTCAAGATAGCGGCGATTTATGGAATCAGGGATTTAAGTAAGAAGGTTGCCCTGCTTCAGGGCGTTTTACAGGAAAAGGAAAGGGAATTCACCAGTGTTGTGAAGATTGGCAGAACGGAATTGCAGCAAGCGGTGCCTATTACGCTTGGTGCGGAATTTTCCGCCTTTGCCGAGGGCATTGCGAGAGACAGGTGGCGCACGTTTAAATGTGAAGAGCGTTTAAGGACAGTTAATATCGGGGGGACAGCAGTCGGGACAGGCCTCGTCGCTCCGAAGAAATATATTTTTTTAGTTATTGAGAAATTAAGGGAAATAACAGGCCTTGGGCTTTGCCGTGCAGAAAACGCAATGGGTGAAACCGCTAACGTAGATTCTTTTGTAGAGGCCGCGGCCATTTTAAAAGCGCATGCCAGTAACCTGATTAAGATGTCCAATGACCTGAGGTTGTTAACGGCATTTGGAGAGTTAAGGCTTCCGTAGTTGCAAGCAGGTTCTTCAATAATGCCAGGGAAAGTAAATCCTGTTATTCTGGAGGCAGCTATTCAAGCGGGAATAAAAGTAATTGCTAATGACGGGATTATTACAGAAGTAGCTTCCCGCGGTAGTTTACAGATTAATGAATTTATGCCGCTTTTGGCAACAGCCATTCTGGAGTCATTAGAAATTCTCGCCAATTATTACGGCTTTTATTCCGCATGTCGGTTATGACAGGGCAGGGGTAATTTTAAAGGAATTTGAGGTCTCTGGGGAGGTTAATTTAAGGAGTTTTTTGGAGGAGCAGTTAAGCAAAGAAGTAGTTGATAAGGTTCTTTCCCCGTACAATTTATTAAGATAAAGGATAATCAGATGAATTCTGCCAATAGCACGAGAAAAAAAATAAACATCAGTCAAGCCCGGGAAATTAGAATATTAAGGAAGATTGTCGAGATCACAAATTCCGAGCTTGATTTAAAATGGGTTCTTAAAGAGGTTGTTGATATTGTTAACGAGGGGACAAAAGCGGATTCTGTTTTTATTTATCTGCTTGACGGGAAAAGTAAGAATTTTATCCTTATGGCATCAAAGATTCCACACAAAAAAGAATTGGAAAAAATTATTTTAAAGGCAGGCGAGGGTATTACAGGTTGGGTTGCCGTGGAAAATAAACCCGTTGCTATTAAAAAAGATGCCTGTAATGACCCGCGTTTTAAAAGTTTTGATGTTTTGCCGGAGGATAAGTATGAAGCCTTTCTTTCTGTCCCCATTGTTTATAAAAAGAAAGCAATTGGCGTTATTAACATTCAGCACAAAAAAGAGCATGAGTACACTGCAAGTACGATTAATCTTATTTCAATTATAGCCAAACAGGTCAGTGGAACTATTGTGAATGCCCGTATGTATAAAGAGGCCAGGAAGAAGGCGTTGCAGTTTGACAGCTTGATTAAGGTCAGCCGCTCTATTACATCGGAAAGTTATCTGGATGAAATTTTAAACCTGATCGTCGTTGTCACTGCCGAGATGTTGAACTCCAAAATTTGTTCCATAATGTTATTGGATAAAAAGGGGAATGAACTGGCAATTAAGGCGACGCAGAGTTTAAGTGAGGATTACAAAAGAAAGCCAAACCTGAGAGTAGAAGCAAGCATAAGCGGCGGCGTAATTAAAAACAGGAAGCCGATTGTCGTTTATGATGTGCGCAAGGAAAAGAAATATAGTTTTAGAGAACTTGCGGTTAAAGAAGATCTTACCTCCATGCTGTCGGTGCCTATGATTGTCAAAAATCGGGCAATAGGCATAATAAATGTTTATACAAAAACTCCGCATTTATTTGCTCAGGAAGAAATTGACGTGTTGCAAATGGTAGCCAATCAGGCGGCTGTGGCTGTTGAGAATACAAAATTAATGGATGAGGCATTAAAAGCTAAAGAGGCGCTGGAGACGAGAAAATTTATTGAGAGGGCAAAGGGGATATTAATGCGGTTAAGCAACCTAAGCGAAGAAGCTGCCTACCGGGTCATTCACAAAAAAAGCATGGATTCCTGCCGGTCAATGAAAGAGATCTCTGAGTCTATTATTTTGATGAACGAAATTCAGGGAGATCGGCTGTCATTAAAATGACAGTTACAAATATACCCAAATGAGACAGGTTTGCGAAATTTACCGTGGGATTGTTCATAAAAAACCCCACGGTCACTATTTATATATCCATGAAAAAACATAACAAAAATTACACAAAACTTCTTTGCGATATTGGTGAGATGAGTGGGCTGTTTACTGATGCCACGAGTCTTGAGATGTTTTTGCATGAAATAGTTCTTCTTGTTTCAAAACACATGTGTTCTGAGGTTTGTTCAGTTTATCTTTTTTATGAGGATAATACTGAGCTTATTCTTAAGGCCACAAAAGGCCTGACCAAAGATTCAGTAGGCAGGGTTCGCTTAAAGCTCGGCGAAGGATTAACAGGACTGGCGCTTAAAGAATTAAGGCCGATTTGCGAGAAGAATGCGAGCAGGAGCCGTTATTATAAATATTTTTTCGGGATAGGAGAAGACTGTTACGAATCGTTTTTAGCAGTCCCCATTCTTCGAGGTAGGATACGTATCGGAGTGATGGTCGTACAAAATTCAAAAAAAGATTATTTTGATGAAGAGGACATCAGAGTTTTAAGGGCAATTACCTCACAGCTAGCTAATACCATTGAGATAGCGAAATTTTTAATGTCGATGGATGAAAGACGGGGTAATATCAGAAAGGACAAGATTGAAGTTCAAGATCTGAAATTTGTTAAAGGCAAAATAGGTGCTACAGGTATTGCATTTGCCGAGTCCGTTGTGAAAAGAGAGCAGAAAATAATAGAATATTTTATGCAGCAGAATCTTGAAGGGAAATATACTCTTGATGATTTTCATCGTGCGGTTAAGGTATCCGAAGAGCAGATAGAGCAGTTACAGAAAAAGATTGAAGAAAGGCTTTCAGATGTAGGTTCTTTAATTTTTACGGCACAGATCCTTATGCTTAAGGATGAGGATTTTATCGGAGGGATAATCGATCTTATCAAGAAGAACATCGGGCCTGTACAGGCGTTATTAACGGTTGTTAATAAATACATTGAAAAATTTGATCAGATACAGGATGCTTATTTGCGGGAAAAACGGCAGGATGTAGAAGATATCGGGGCAAGGCTTTTGGCAAATTTAACCGGTGCCGATCAGAATTCCTATATGTGTCAGGGAAAGATTGTGATTGCAAAGGAGCTTTACCCCTCAGATATCCTGAAATTATCTTCACAGGATACAAAAGGAGTTATTCTTTTAACAGGCGGGGTAAGCTCACATCTTTCTATATTAGCCAGATCTCTTCAAATCCCGCTGCTTATAAGTGATAATCTTCAACTCCTGGATATCCCCGACGGACAAAAAATTTTACTGGATGCTGAAATCGGCAACGTTTATATTAATCCTTCCGAAGACATTCTTTCGTCTTTTAAAGAAAAAGAAGAATTAAAAAAGAAAATATCATTTATAAAAAAGTCTACCTTCAAAGAAAACAAGACAAAAGATGGAACAAAAGTCTGCTTGATGTCTAATATTAATTTGTTGGGAGATGTTAAGACCGCGGTAGAACTTAACAGTGAAGGGATAGGGCTTTACCGGACAGAGTTTCCCTTTATTGTGAGAAATGACTTTCCTACGGAAGAGGAGCAATTTGTTATTTACAAAAAATTAATTACGAGTATGCCGGGTAAAGAGATAACGTTCCGGACGCTTGATATCGGAGGGGACAAGGTTCTTTCTTATTACAATGACGATAAAGAGGAAAATCCGTTTTTAGGAATGCGTTCAATCAGATTTTCACTAAGGCATAAAGAAATTTTTTCACAGCAGATTAGGGCTATTTTACGGGCAGGTGAGGGGGCGGATGTTCGCATAATGTTTCCCATGATTTCGTCTCTGGATGAATTTCTCGAGGCGAAAGAAATGATTGTTGAATGTATGAAAATACTTGATAAAGAGGAGATCCCTCATACAAAGAATCCGGCTGTCGGCTTAATGATAGAGCTCCCCGCGGTTTTAGAGATCCTTCATGAATTGGCAGCGGAGGCTGACTTTTTTAGTATAGGAACGAATGATTTTATACAATACATGCTTGCTGTTGACAGGACAAATGAGAAAGTCTCCGATCTTTACCTGCCGCATCATCCAGCGATTTTAAGGGCGCTTAAAAGAGTGGTTGATACAGTTAGTATTTACAGGAAGGACATTTCAGTATGTGGCGATATGGCGCATACTGAAAAATATATTTCATATTTTTTGGGAATAGGTGTCAGAAAATTCAGCGTTGACGCGACATTTCTCCCTAAAATACAAGAAGTTGTCTCACGGATTACGATTGATGCAGCAAGGAAAAAAGCGGAAGATATTTTATTAAAAGCAAAAGTTTATGACATTGCAGAAGTTATCGGATATTGAAGAAGTCAGTAAGTTACCAGTACTTCGACAATTTTTAAATGATAATTGCTCAGTCCCATAGGTTCATTCCATTCCGGCTACTGCCTCCTGAATAGTTACAAATTTACAAATTTTTTAAGGTTTTTCAAGGTCTTCAGTCAGCCTTGCTTTTCTGACAAAAAAGTGTAAAATAAAATGTTTGACAGAATTTAGAAGCGTTTTTTACACCGGAAAGGATTTTCGCAGCATATTACAAAATACATGAAGAAAGCAATTTTATATTTAGAAGATGGTACGAGCTTTGTCGGTCAAAGTCTTACCGTAATCGGAGAAACTGCGGGAGAAATTGTCTTTAATACTGCAATGAGTGGTTATCAGGAGATCCTTACCGACCCTTCTTATTCCGGCCAGATTGTTACAATGACATATCCTTTGATTGGGAATTATGGCGTTAACGAACAGGATATTGAATCCGCCGGCGTCCATGTTAAGGGGTTTGTTGCAAAAGAGTTCTGCCGGAGGCATTCTAACTTCAGGGCGACAAAAAGCCTTATTCAATATCTGGAAGATAATAATATTATTGCTATTGAAGGAATTGATACAAGGGCATTGACTCGCCACCTGCGTCTTTTCGGGGCGATGAAGGCGATTATTTCAACCAAGGATTTCGATCCGGAAAGCCTGGCTAAAAAGATTAAAGAGGTGCCTTTAATGGAAGGTGCGGACTGGGTCAAAGAGGTTACGACAAAGGAAAAGTATATCTGGGCAGAAGAGGGGAAATGCCCGGTGGTAAAATCCGGAAAATCGAAGTATAAAGTCGCGGCGATTGATTGCGGGATTAAATTTAATATCCTAAGAATATTGACAGAGTTGGGATGCGAGGTTCATGTTTTTCCCGCTAATGCAGAATATAATGAAATAATGTCGGTAAATCCGGATGGATTATTTGTTTCAAACGGGCCCGGAGACCCTTCGGCAGTAACTTATGTAATTGAAAATTTAAAGAAGTTTTTTGGGGTTTTACCGGTGTTTGGAATATGCCTGGGGCATCAGATGATTGGCCTTGCTTTGGGAGGAAAAACATACAAGTTAAAATTCGGGCATCACGGGGCTAATCATCCTGTAAAAGATTTTGTATACGACAGAATAGGAATTACGTCTCAAAATCATGGTTTTTGTGTGGATATTGACAGCCTGAACAAGGATGATGTTGAGGTATTTAATCTTAATTTAAATGACAAAACAGTTGAAGGGATCAGGCACAGGAAATATCCTGTTGTTTCTGTCCAGCATCATCCTGAGGCAGCTCCGGGGCCGCATGACGCGCAGTATTTATTCGGGCATTTTATTGAGATGATGGAGAAAAACAGGAAATAACCTACTTTAATCTATTATGCCAAAACGTACGGACATTCATAAAATTTTACTTTTAGGGTCGGGGCCGATAGTAATCGGTCAGGCCTGTGAATTTGATTATTCCGGGACCCAGGCCTGCAAGGCTTTAAAAGAAGAAGGTTACGAGGTGGTGCTTGTAAATTCTAATCCCGCAACAATTATGACAGATCCTGAAATTTCGGATCACACTTATATTGAACCCCTTACCCCGCAGTTCGTTGAGTACATTATCGAAAAAGAACGCCCTGACGCTATTTTGCCTACTTTAGGAGGGCAGACAGCTCTGAATATTGCAATGAAGCTTTCGGAAGCGGGTGTCCTTGAAAAATATAATGTCAAAATGCTGGGTGCTGATTGCGATGTAATAAAAAAAGCGGAAGACAGAGGGTGCTTTAAAGAAGCAGTTTTGAAGATTGGCCTTGACCTTCCTGAAAGCAAATGTGCACACAACATGGAAGAGGCAAGGGCGGCAGCAGAGCAGCTGGGGGGATATCCGCTTGTTGTCCGGCCTGCATTTACTTTAGGGGGAACAGGCGGGGGGATAGCACGTAATAAAGAGGACTTTGAAAAAATCGCGGCGCTTGGTATCGAGAGCAGCATGATTCACGAGATATTAATAGAGGAGTCGATAGAAGGATGGAAAGAATATGAGCTGGAGGTAATGAGGGACAATAAAGACAATGTTGTTATTGTCTGTTCTATTGAGAATCTGGATCCGATGGGTACGCATACAGGAGACAGCATTACTGTTGCCCCGGCGCAAACTTTAAGTGATGTTGAATATCAAAAAATGCGCGATGCTTCGCTGGCACTTATCAGGGAGATCGGCGTTGAAACGGGAGGAAGCAATATTCAGTTTGCTGTTAATCCGGATGACGGCAGGATGGTTGTTATTGAAATGAACCCCAGGGTTTCAAGAAGTTCAGCTCTTGCAAGCAAGGCAACAGGATTTCCTATTGCAAAATTTGCAGCGA
Source organism: Candidatus Omnitrophota bacterium (assembly GCA_023139575.1). Lineage (GTDB taxonomy): Bacteria > Omnitrophota > Gorgyraeia > Zapsychrales > JANLHA01 > JAGLNJ01. The sequence continues at coordinate 39,347 of JAGLNJ010000006.1, forward strand.
AGTTAGCCGTAGGATATTCTCTTGATGAGATTCGGAATGATATTACAAGAGAAACCCCTGCTTCTTTTGAGCCGACGATTGATTATTGTGTTGTAAAGGCACCGCGTTTTACTTTTGAAAAGTTTCCTAAAACCGATCATATTCTGGGCGTTCAGATGAAATCTGTCGGGGAGACCATGTCTATCGGCCGTACATTTAAAGAAGCGTTGCAAAAGGCTTTACGTGGGCTTGAGATAGGCCACACAGGGCTGGACAATAAGCTGGATTATAAAAAGATTCCAAAAGAAAAAATAATTCATCGCCTGAAAGAGCCGAACGCATCAAGAATATTTTATATAAAATATGCTCTTCAGGCAGGAATGACGGCGGAAGAAATAACGGAGTTAAGTAAAATTGATATCTGGTATATCGAGCACATTGAACAAATTATTGAGATGGAAAAAGAATTAGTCAAAGTTTTTAATGAGAAAAAAGAAATACCGCGGGAGTTGATGAAAAAGGCTAAACAATATGGCTTCAGTGATCAGCAACTTTCACAGATTATGGGTTGTAGTGAAGTAGAGTTTAGAAAATCAAGAAAAGAAATGGGTATTGTTGCAACTTTTAAGGTTGTTGATACATGTGCCGGCGAGTTTGAAGCATACACGCCATATTATTACTCGACGTATGAAGATGAAGACGAAGCAGTCATAAAAGATAGGGAGTTAACGGCGCAGGCAAAATCCCCGAGAAAGAAAATTATGATACTCGGCGGCGGCCCAAACCGTATCGGGCAGGGAATAGAATTTGATTATTGTTGCTGCCATGCAGCATTCGCTTTAAAAGAAATAGGGTATGAGACAATAATGGTTAATTCTAATCCGGAGACAGTTTCTACCGATTACGACACGTCGGACAGGCTTTATTTTGAGCCGTTAACTTTTGAAGATGTAATGAATATTATAGATGTGGAAAAGCCCGATGGAGTGATTGTTCAGTATGGAGGGCAGACGCCTTTAAATCTTGCGCATCCTTTAAAGGAAGCAGGTGTCCATATAATTGGGACAACAGTTGATTCTATTGACCTGGCTGAAAACAGGGAAAGATTTTCTGCCTTTATTTCAAAATTAGATATTCTTCAGCCGGAAAACGCGTCGATTTTTTCAAGTGAGGATGCTGTTGATACCGCAGGAAGGATAGGATATCCTGTTTTGGCGCGGCCATCGTATGTACTTGGTGGGCGTGCAATGAAAATAGTATACGACAAAGAAGCATTGTTGTCTTTTATTGATGAGGCAAAGGATGTCTCGGAAGGAAAACCAATTCTGATAGACAAGTTTATTGAGGATGCCATTGAAGTTGATGTTGATGCTATTTCAGACGGAGAAAATGTTTATGTCGCCGGGATAATGGAGCATATTGAGAATGCCGGTATTCATTCAGGAGACTCAGCTTGTGTCTTGCCGCCTCACACAATAAGTGATACCTTGATTGAAAAAATAAAGAAATACACGACGGACATTGCAATCAGGCTCAAGGTTGTAGGCCTTCTTAACATTCAGTTTGCTGTTAAAGGAGAAAAGATTTATGTTTTAGAGGTTAATCCCCGGGCATCAAGAACCGTTCCTTTTGTAAGTAAGGCGACAGGCGTTCCTGTCGCGAAAATTGCGGCGCTTATTATGGCAGGCAGAAAACTTGAGAGTTTTAATCTTGGCCAATACATTGAACCCGAACATATTTCAGTGAAAGAATCTGTCCTTCCTTTTTCAAGGTTTTCAGGAGTGGATATTGTCTTAGGCCCTGAAATGAAATCCACGGGTGAAGTTATGGGTGTGGCATCTTCTTTTGGAGAAGCTTTTTTTAAGGCGCAGGCTTGTGCAAACCAGCCGTTACCCAGGGAGGGAGTAGTTTTTGTAAGCGTAAAAGAATCGGATAAAAGAAATCTTGTTTTCCTTGCAAAAAAGATTGTAGATTTAAATTTGAATATTGTGGCAACTCGAGGGACAGCAAAGGTATTAACGTCAAACGGTATTAACGTAAAAATAGTAGAAAAACACGGAAAAGATAAAAGCAATGAATTGCTTAAAATGATTCAAGGGAATAAAATTAATTTAGTTATAAATATTCCGTCGGGAGAAAAAAGTCAGTCTGATATGCGCACAATTCGTGCTGCCGCTATTTTGCATAATGTGCCGTGCATTACGACGTTACAGGGTGCATGGGCTGCTGTTAACGGCATAGAGGCAGGCAAGATAAAAAAATTGACTGTTAATTCTTTACAGAGGTATTATTTGCAGCAAAAAGAATTTATGGGACAGGATAGCCAGGAGACAGGGAGCAAGAGGACTGGAGAAGAGTAACGCCCGTCGAGAGATAAAATAAAGGTAAAATAATGTGTGGACTGATTGGAATATCAAATCATGAAGAAGCGGCAAAGGCATCATTTTTAGGCCTTTATGCCTTGCAGCACAGAGGAGAGGAGTCTGCAGGGATTGCCTCGTATGATGGGCGGGAAATGTATATTGTGAAAAATCCGGGGCTCGTTGCTGATGCCCTGAATGAGAAATCTCTGAATAAATTAAAGGGGAAAACGGCTATTGGCCATTGCCGTTATTCTACTACGGGTTCAAGCAATTTTAAGAACATTCAGCCTTTTTTTGTGATACACAAAAATCGATCCATTGCAGTTGCCCATAATGGAAATTTAACAAATACGGAAGAACTGTATCAACACCTGGAAGAAGAAGGTTCTATTTTTCAGACGTCAATGGATTCAGAGGTTATTGTCCATCTTTTAGCCAGGTCTAAAAATAGGGATTTAAAGAAATGGATTGTTGATGTCCTTTCTCAATTGGAAGGGGCTTTTTCTTTAATATTTCTTATTGAAGATGTAATAGTCGGGGCCCGTGACATGCAGGGCTTTCGTCCTTTATCTTTAGGAAAAGTCGGTAAAAGTTATATCCTTGCCAGTGAAAGCTGCGCTTTTGATTTAATTAATGCAAAATTTATCCGGGAAGTTGAGCCGGGAGAAATTGTTATTATTAGAGGAGAAAAAATAGAATCATTCTTTTTGCCTGGACAAAGTAAGGAGAAGAGATCGCATTGTATTTTTGAAAATATTTATTTTGCCAGGCCTGACAGCCATATATTTGACGGGAATGTTTACATCGCAAGAAAATATCTGGGAAAGCAATTGGCCAGAGAGCATCCGGTTGATGCCGATTATGTTATGCCTATTCCTGATTCGGGGAATTATGCAGCATTGGGATATGCGCAGGAATCAGGGCTTCCTTTTGAAATAGGCATGATTCGAAATCATTATATTGGGCGCACTTTTATTCAGCCGACACAACTTGTTAGAGATTTCAGCGTCAAGGTGAAGCTGAATCCGATAAGGGATATTTTAAAAGGAAAAAGAATAGTTGTTGTAGAGGATTCAATTGTAAGAGGTACTACAGGTAAAGGAAGGGTTGAGGCATTAAGAAAGGCCGGGGCAAAAGAAATACATATGAGAATAAGCTGCCCGCCTATTAAATTCCCCTGTTTTTATGGCATTGATTTTCCGAGCAGTGAAGAGCTTATTGCTTCGAATAAAAAGATAAAGGAAATTGCTGATTTTATTAAAGTTGATTCGCTGGAGTATCTAAGCCTTGAAGGGATGCTTTCTGTAATGAAAAATTCGGATAATTTTTGTCATGCTTGTTTTACCGGCAAGTATCCTGTAAAGATTCCAAAAAATAAAAGCAAGTATCTAATGGAAGGCAGGAAAAATTAAATGAGTAAATTTATTTTTGTTACAGGTGGTGTTGTTTCGAGTTTGGGGAAAGGGCTTGCCGCAGCGTCGATTGGAAAACTGCTTGAGAAAAGAGGCCTTTCTGTTGCAATGATTAAGTGTGATCCTTACCTGAATGTTGATCCCGGCACAATGAGCCCTTTTCAGCACGGAGAAGTGTACGTTACGGATGATGGTGCGGAAACAGATTTGGATCTCGGCCATTATGAGCGATTTACAAATTCGCCCATTTCAAAAGATAGTAATATTACAACGGGAAAAATTTATTATTCTGTTATTACTAAAGAGAGACGAGGAGATTATCTTGGAAAAACAGTTCAGATAATTCCGCATATTACAGATGAGATAAAGCAGTCTATCAGAAAAGTCCCGAAGGTACATTCTGTTGATGTGACAATTGTTGAGATAGGAGGAACTGTTGGAGATATCGAAAGCCTTCCTTTTCTGGAGGCGATCAGGCAGATGAGATGGGAGCTGGGGGAACAGTATGCGTTGAATATTCACGTGACGCTTCTCCCGTTTATCAAGGCAGCTGGCGAGCAGAAGACGAAGCCGACACAGCATAGTGTCAGGGAATTAAGAGAGATTGGTATTCAACCGGACATTTTGTTATGTCGCACAGAAAGACATATTACTAAAGAACAAAGAGACAAGATTGCGCTTTTCTGCAATGTTGATAAAGAAGCTGTTGTCGAGGCAGCAGATGTAAAATATATTTATGAAGTCCCTCTTTATTTCAAGAAGGAGGGATTGGATGACCTGATTTTGAAAAAATTGCATATAAAAAAAGAGGACAAGGAATTAATTGATTGGGAGAATGATGTTGTCAAGAGAGTAAAAAAACCAGCTAAAGAAGTGAAAATATCTGTTGTCGGCAAATATATAGCACTTCCGGATGCATACAAATCAATTTATGAGGCTCTGGTGCATGGAGGGATAGCAAATAATGCCAGAGTTATAATTAACAGAGTTGATTCTGAAGATATTGAAAAAGGGAAGAATATAAAAAAATTTTTAGGGAATTCTAACGGGATATTAATTCCCGGAGGGTTTGGTGACAGAGGGATTGAAGGAAAGATAAAAGCTGCTCAATATGCAAGGGAAGAAGGAATACCATATTTCGGTATTTGTCTGGGGATGCAAATTGCTGTAATTGAATTTGCAAGGCATATCTGTAAAATGGAAGGGGCTAATTCAACGGAATTTGATAAAGATACAAAATATCCCATTATCAGTTTGCTGGAAGAGCAGAAACAAGTTGTTGACGCGGGTGCTACAATGCGGCTTGGTGCTTATGCTTGTAAGCTGATCAAAAAATCTAAAAGTTTTACCGCGTATAAAAAAGAGAATATCAGTGAGAGGCATAGGCACAGGTATGAATTCAATAATAAATACAAGAAGGTAATGGAAAAAAAAGGCATTATTGTCACAGGTGTGCATACGCAAAGGAAGCTGGTTGAAATATTGGAAGTGAAGCGCCATCCCTGGTTTGTTGCCTGCCAGTTTCACCCTGAATTCAAATCCAAGCCCGATAAAGTTCACCCATTGTTTAAAGATTTTATTGCAGCGGCATTGTGTGTAAAGTAGAATTTTGCACGAAGAGTTTATTTTATAAAATCAAGGCGATGATGTCTTGTTCCATCGGAAACTGAATATTATTCCATTGACGGAATTTTTTTTGTTTTTGATAAAAAAAATTATTACAATACGGTTAAAAATTCTAAATGGAGAAAAGATAATGACAGACAAAAATTTACAGACAATTCCGGAGTATTTTGGAGAACAAGTATTTAGTTTAAAAGTAATGGTGAATTATCTTTCGGAAAAGGCTTATAAATCATTAAGCACAACTATTAAAAAAAGTGGGATCTTGGAGCCCGGCATTGCGGATGAGGTTGCTGATGCAATGAAGACATGGGCAGTTGCAAAGGGCGCGACTCACTTTACTCATTGGTTTCAGCCATTAACCGGGGCAACGGCAGAAAAGCATGATTCTTTTATTTCTCCCGATGGAGATAGTGGCGTTATTATGAAATTTTCAGGTAAGGAATTAATACAGGGTGAACCCGATGCGTCAAGTTTTCCCTCAGGAGGTTTAAGGCCTACTTTTGAGGCAAGAGGTTACACCGGATGGGACCCGACAAGCCCTGCTTTTATAAAAGAAGGGCCGAATAGCGCAACGCTTTGTATTCCTACATATTTTGTCGGATACAAAGGTGAGGCGCTTGACAAGAAGACACCTTTATTGCGTTCTATGAAAGCTCTTTCCAAACAGGTTTGCCGTTTAGGTGAATTGTTCGGCATTAAAAGTAAGGGTAAGATAGCTTATGCTACTTTAGGAGGCGAGCAGGAATATTTTCTTATTGACAGGGAATATTATTATTCCCGTATTGATCTTCTTCAAACAGGCAGGACCCTTTTTGGAAAAGAACCGGCAAAGCATCAGCAAATGGCAGATCATTATTTTGGTGCTATAAAGGGGAGAATAATGGGATTTATGGAAGATCTGGATAATGAATTGTGGAGGTTTGGAGTCCCTGCAAAAACCCGGCATAATGAGGTTGCCCCTGCACAGTTTGAACTCGCTCCTGTTTTTGAAAACCTTAATCTGGCAGTTGATCATAATATGATAACTATGGAAATAATGCAGAAGGTTGCAGGAAAACATGACTTGGTCTGCCTTTTGCATGAAAAACCTTTTGCAGGGATTAACGGCTCAGGAAAGCACAATAATTGGGCAATTGTCGGGCCTGATGGAAAAAACTGGCTTGCCCCGGGAAAAAATCCGCATGATAATGCAAAATTTCTTGTTATGCTTTGTGCGGTTATAAAAGCAGTTGATACTCATGCAGGGCTCCTTCGTTCAACAGTTGCATCTGCGGGAAATGATCACAGGCTTGGTTCCCATGAGGCTCCTCCTGCAATTATATCTATTTTTTTGGGAGAGCAGTTGACGGATATAATTGAGCAGATAGAAAAAGGCGGGGCCAAGATGTCCAAAAAGGG
>JAGLNJ010000060.1 GCA_023139575.1 Candidatus Omnitrophota bacterium
ACAAAGACAAGCATAAGGCTGTTGGGGCGTTGATTTTATATCTTGAAGCTTCACATTCAGAGAAGATCCTCAAGGCCTTTGGACATAAGGAAGCCGTTGAAGAAGATGAGGAGAAGACCCTGGAGGGGTGCACGAAGTTCAGCACTATGATAGCGGAAAGTTTTAAGAGTGAATTGTCTTCCCGGGGATATAGTAATTTAGTTATGTCTGAGTCTGAAAGTTACCGCAACGAGGTGCCGATAGGGGTGGATTTCAGTTATGATCAGTCTGAGTTGTGTGAAGTCCGTTTTATGCTTAATAGAAAAGAGTTTTTGGTTTTTGATATTACCATGGCCGCCGTGGGAAAACGGTAAGGAGATAACAAAAAATGACCGAAGAAAACAAAATTCCCGATGAGGAACAAGCTAATAATACGCCGGAAGAGATCCAGCCGGAAATAGAGAGTGACACTGCGGCGGAAAAATCTGCTGATCAACAGCAATCACAGGATGGTAAGGAAGGCGATCCAAAGATAATTCTGGATCACTTGGAAAAAGAGCATGCGGAAGATCAAGCTGCTGAAACGGACACTTCTTCACAAGAGTCCTTGGCAAGCGAAGAAACAGAAACAGTTGCGCCGGAGGAAGCTTCTAAAGAATCCCCTGCAGGAGATGTGACAGAAACAGTAACTTTACAGGAAACACCTGAAGAAACCCCCGCTACACAAGAACCGGAAGCAGCTGCCTCAGAGGAAGCCTCTGAAAAATCCCCCGCTGAAGAGGAAACAGAGACTTTGACCCTGACGGATACTTTTGAAGAAACTCCTGCGGATCAAAAAACGACAGATATAGTTGATCAAGGTCAGGAAGACTCCTCCATCCCGTCTGATCAAGAAGAGCGGCCATCAGAGGAAGGTGTCGTTCAGATTGATGAAGAGTCATCTTCCATGGAAACGCCGCAAGGCGATGAAACACAAGAGTTGATCACTGAAACAATGCAAAAACTTGATAACCTTATTGATAAGATCAATAAAGGAATAGAATTCACCGAAAGCTCAGAATAAACTATCCGCGTATCGTCTCCATTCATCCGCCATGACTGGGCCTGTCTAAAAGTATGTTCAATTATTGGTGAATTTAATATAAAGTTGCTGGATTAATACTGCGTGGAAACCTTTTTTAATGGAGTAAGAATCTTAACATGAATAATAAGGCATTGTTAATAGTTGATGTTCAGAATGATTTTTGTCCCGGAGGGGCTTTGGCTGTAGAGCAAGGTGATACCATTGTCCCTGTTTTGAATAAGTATATTCAACATTTTTGTGACAGAGGGCTTGGTGTCTTGGCCTCTCGAGACTGGCATCCACCCGAAACATCGCACTTTAAAGATTTTGGCGGTGTGTGGCCCCTTCATTGTGTGCGGTATACGGAGGGCGCCGCTTTTTATCCTGACCTGCATTTGCCTATAGAGGCGGTCATTATCTCCAAAGGCATGGATCCTGAAAGCGACAGTTACTCAGCCTTTCAGGGAATCAATTCTGCAGGTAAAACGCTTAAGGATATTTTACAAGAAAATGCAATTGCGGAGTTGTATGTCGGGGGATTAGCGACAGACTATTGTGTTAAGGCTTCCTGTCTGGACGCTTTGGATCAAGGTCTGAAGGTTTGTTTATTGGTCGACGCTATTCTCGGTGTGAATGTCAAGCCGCAAGATTCAGAAGATGCGATAAAGTTGATGGTTGAAAAAGGCGTTCAAAAATTAATATTTGAGGATATTAAAGATTAATAATTTTATGGAAAAAGATTCCCATGCCCTCAAGACTGACCTTTATGAGTTCACCATGGCAGCAGGTTATTTTCAAAACAACTTTAGCCCGCAGGCCACATTTGAACTTTATTGTCATACCTTGCCGGCTAACCGTTCTTTCTTAATTTCCTGCGGACAGCAGCTGGCCATTGACTATATACTTGGTTTGCGGTTTAGCAAAGAGGACATCTCCTATTTAAGAAAACTGAGAGTTTTTAAGAATATTGATCCGGCATTCTTTCGTTATTTAGAAGGATTCAAATTTTCAGGAAATGTTTGGGCCCTTCCCGAGGGGGAAATTTGTTTTGCGAATGATCCTATTCTGCAAGTCCAGGCGCCAATTATTGAAGCCCAAGTCCTTGAAACGTATCTTTTGTCGCTTATGAACATTCAGACTTTAGTTGCCACAAAGGCGGCTCGTGTTGTCCAGGCGGCAACCAGTGACGGGAAATTAAGAGGCGTGATTGACTTTGGATCTCGTCGAGCACATGGTCCAGAGGCCGGTGTTTTAGCGGCCCGGGCGGCCTATATTGGCGGATGCACGGGAACATCGAATGTCTATGCCGGGAGAGAATATGATATCCCTGTTTTTGGTACCATGGCTCATTCCTGGATTCAGGCGTTTGATAATGAACAAACCGCCTTTGAAAAATACTATGAGATTTTTCCGGATAATTCTATTCTTTTGGTCGACACCTATGACACGATAAAGGGAGTACAGAGGGTTGCCAATTTTTCAAAACGAATCCAGGGTATACGTATCGATAGCGGGGATCTGATTGCAAGCAGCAAAAAAGCCCGAAAGATCCTGGATGCGCGTGGGATGAAAGACACAAAGATCATTGTGAGCGGCAACCTCAATGAATATCTTATCAAGGATATGGTGCGCGCCCGGGCTCCGGTGGATCTCTTTGGTGTAGGGACAGAAATGGTGACCTCTCGGGACGAACCGGCTTTAGATTTGACTTATAAATTGGTTCAGATTATAGAAAAAGACGGAACAGTAATGAATAAAAGTAAAAACAGCCAGGGGAAGCAGACGGTCCCCGGGGCTAAGCAGGTATACAGGCGTTATACATCCAAGGGAAAAATGAAAGAAGATATCATCGGCCTTGTATCAGATGCGGATCCCAAAGGGACGCAACCGCTTTTGCAGCCAGAGGTCCGTAAGGGAAAAAAAGTAGCAAAACAGTTGCCGATAGAATCGATTCGTGAGAAAGTAATCAAAGGATTAAGCCAGTTACCAAAGGGCCATTTGAATTTTGTTGACATAGCAACATATAAAGTGAATTATAGCAAGGCGGCCTTGGCCGGAAAGACAAAAATAAGTACGATAACTCAGAAATACAAGCATGGAGGGAACAATGGCTAAAAAAATCTTAGTCGTTGACGATGAGTGGGATGTTGTTGAGCTTATCACGGCTCGCTTAAAGGCTAATGGCTTTGATGTGGTTTGTGCCTATGACGGCAAGAATGCTTTACAAGAGGTGAAAAATGAAAAGCCGGATCTTATTATCCTTGATATTATGATGCCGGAATTAAACGGCTCGGTTCTCTGCGGTATTTTAAAATCCGATGAAGAATTAAAATCAATTCCAATTGTTGTCCTCACAGGGCAAAGCCGCGAGCTTGACAGGAAAATCGGGCGGATTGTAAAAGCGGATGCTTATATAACAAAACCGTTTGAGGCGGAATCCCTGTTGAAGACAATCAACGACCTGCTAAAAAATTAATAGGAAAATCAATGGTTCATTTCTAAGGGTTCCCTTTTAAAGGTGAAGGGGGCTGAGTGATATATTATGCATGCAATTCAGGTAGAAGATTTAACAAAAGTGTATGCCAACGACACGTTGGCGCTTGAAAAGGTCAATTTGACCATTAATGCCGGGGATTTTTTTGCCCTCCTGGGAGCCAATGGTGCCGGCAAGACAACGATGATCGGCATCATCACCGGCATTGTTATGAAGACAAAAGGGAAGGTACATATTTTTCAATATGACATTGATAGAAATTTTGCCGAGGCACGAAAAATGATCGGTGTTGTGCCCCAGGAATTCAACTTCAACATCTTTGAAAAGGCTCAGGATATATTGATCACCCAGGCGGGATATTTCGGGATAGATCGTAGTGAGGCCATAAAACGCAGTGAAGTTGTTCTTAAACAGCTGGGTTTATGGGAAAAAAGAAATGAGGTCTCGCGTAATTTGTCGGGAGGCATGAAACGCCGGCTTATGATCTCCCGGGCACTGGTGCATAATCCCAAATTGTTGATCCTTGATGAACCCACGGCCGGTGTGGACGTGGAACTGCGTCATGGGATGTGGGATTATTTGCGAAAGTTAAATGAGCAGGGCGTCACCATCCTTTTGACCACGCATTATTTAGAAGAAGTTGAGCAGATGTGCCGTTATGCGGCGATCATTAAGAATGGACAAATAATCAAACATGATAAAGTCAGCAGCCTTGTGCAATTGCTTGAAATGGAGGCTTATGAATTTACGGTTAAGGATATGCACGGGTTAGATAAAATAAAAAAGTATCATCCTTCGGTTCGAGATGCCAATGTTTTTGAAGTTGAATTACACCGAAACAATGAACTGAATGATTTTATATGCCAGGTTCATAAAGTCGGCATGGAAATTATTGATATTCGCCCCAAAGGTTATCGATTAGAGAAACTGTTTTTGAATATCATGAGGGAATAAAATGCTTTCGGAACAAATCATTGCCTTTAAAACAATAGTGCGACGTGAAGTCGTGCGGTTTATGCGGATTTGGACACAAACCTTGTTACCGCCAGTTATCACGCAGTCGCTCTATTTTATTATTTTTGGCAAATTCATCGGTTCGCGTATAGGTGAAGTGCAGGGAGTCAGCTATATGGCCTTTATTGTGCCGGGTTTAGTGATGATGTCGGTCATCAGCAGCTCTTATTCCAATGTTGTCAGTTCTTTTTTTAGTTCCAAATTTCAACGCAGTGTCGAAGAGCTGCTCGTTTCTTCTACCTCTAATTGGGTTATTATGGCCGGTTATGTAATAGGGGGCGCTTTACGCGGTATCTGTGTCGGGACATTGGTATTTTTTGTTTCGATCTTGTTTACCCGACCGGTAATTTATCATTTCGGCATCATCGCTTTCTTTATGATGTTATCCGCTCTGTTATTCGCTTTAGCGGGTCTTATCAATGGGATTTATGCACAGAAATTTGATGATATTTCATTTGTGCCGAATTTCATTCTGACACCGCTGATGTATTTGGGCGGGGTGTTTTATTCGATTGAGAATTTACCTGTCTTCTGGCAGAATTTATCGCAATATAATCCGATCCTGTATATGGTTAACGGTTTCCGTTATGGTTTTTATGGGTTTTCGGATGTGGATATTCGAACGAGCGCATTGATACTTGTTTTTTTTGTTCTATCCTTGGGGGCTTTTTGCCTCTACCTTTTGAAAAAAGGGACGGGGTTAAAGACCTGAGCGGAGAATATCCTTTTTTTAGGGGTTAAAGATAATTCATTGACTTTTTATTTCATTTAGACTACTTTTAGCAATATGAAGAAATCACTACAAGAACATCCTATTCATCTATTGCTCCAAAAACGTATATTAGTTATTGATGGGGCAATGGGCACCATGGTGCAGCGCTATAAATTGACCGAGGCTGATTACCGGGGAGAGGCGTTTACCATTCATCCGGTTGATGTCAAAGGAAATAATGACATGCTTTCTTTGACCCAGCCGCGTATCATTGCAGAGATTCACGCCCAATATTGCGAAGCCGGGGCGGATATCATCGAAACCAATACCTTTAGCGCCAATGCCATAAGTATGGCGGATTATAAGATGGAGCATCATGTTTATGCGATCAATGTGACCTCGGCTCGAATAGCCCGCAAGGTCGCCGATGATTTTACTGCGAAGGATCCGCAAAAACCCCGGTTTGTGGCCGGATCGCTTGGGCCCACGAACCGTACGGGGTCCATCTCACCGGACGTCAATGACCCCGGATACCGCGCTGTGACATTCGACCAGCTTGTTGAGGCCTATAGCGAACAGCTGCGCGGATTAATGGATGGCGGTGTAGATATTTTATTAGTGGAAACGGTTTTTGATACGCTGAATTGTAAAGCAGCCATTTACGCTATTGAGGAGTATTTTGAAAAAGCCGGCAAAGAGATTCCGGTCATGATATCAGGAACGATTACGGATGCCAGCGGACGCACCTTGTCGGGGCAGACCACCGAGGCCTTTTGGATTTCTATATCACATGCGCGTCCCCTGATCATCGGTTTAAATTGTGCCCTTGGTTCCGAGGAGATGAGGCCTTATATCAAAGAGTTGGGGAACAAGGCTGATTGTTACTTGAGTTGTTATCCGAACGCCGGCCTGCCCAATGAGTTTGGAGGTTATAATCAAACGCCGGATGAAATGGCCGCCTTTATTAAGGAATTTGCCCGGAGTGGTTTGGTCAATGTGGTGGGCGGGTGTTGCGGGACGACGCCGGAACATATTAAATCCATTTCAGACGCGATAAAAAATATTGCTCCGCGCGAAATTAAGCCGCTGTCACCAAAGACTTGCTTGAGCGGTTTAGAGCCTTTGATAGTGCGTCCTGATTCCAATTTTATCAATATCGGTGAGCGGACCAATGTCACAGGCTCGAAGAAGTTTGCCCGGCTTATTAAAGAAGGAAACTTTGAAGAGGCCTTGTCTGTTGCCCGTCAGCAGGTCGAGGCAGGTGCGCAGATCATTGATATCAACATGGATGAGGCGATGTTTGATTCAAAAGAGGTCATGGTGAAGTTCTTACATCTCGTGGCGGTAGAGCCGGAGATTTCGCGTGTGCCGATTATGATCGATTCGTCAAAATGGTCTGTTATTGAAGCAGGCCTGAAGTGTATTCAAGGCAAAGGAATCGTAAACTCTCTCAGTTTAAAAGAAGGCGAAGAGGCGTTCAAAGAGCAAGCGAAGAAAGTTGTGCGCTATGGAGCGGCGGCGGTAGTCATGGCCTTTGATGAAAAAGGTCAAGCGGATACGAAGCAGCGGAAAATCGATATTTGTACGCGGGCCTATAAAATTCTCACCGAGGAGGTGGGTTTTCCGCCGCAGGATGTCATTTTTGACCTGAATATTTTCGCTGTGGCTACGGGTATTGAAGAGCATAATAATTATGCGGTAGATTTTATTGAAGCGGCGCGCGTCATTAAGAAAACCCTTCCTCACGTCTTGATCAGCGGCGGGGTAAGCAATTTATCATTTTCTTTCCGGGGTAATAATGTTGTCCGGGAGGCGATGCATTCATCCTTCCTTTATCACGCGATTAAAGCCGGAATGGATATGGGTATCGTCAATGCCGGAATGATCACCGTGTATGATGACATCCCGAAAGATTTATTAGAAACGGTTGAGGATGTTGTACTCAACCGGAAGGATGATGCTGCCGATCAGCTTATCCGTTTGGCGGAAACGGTTAGGGGCGAAGGGAAGAAAGTGACTGTTGACCTGAAATGGCGTGAGGGGCCGGTGGCAAAGCGCCTTTCCTATGCCCTGGCGAAAGGTATTGTTGATTTCATCGATGAGGATACCGAGGAGGCGCGTAAAGAAACGGCCCGGCCTTTAGATGTTATTGAGGGGCCCCTGATGGACGGGATGAATACTGTCGGTGATCTTTTCGGTTCGGGTAAAATGTTTTTGCCGCAGGTGGTCAAAAGTGCCCGGGTTATGAAAAAGGCGGTCGCCTGCCTGCAGCCCTATATAGAAAAGGGGCAGGATGATGGTGTCAGTAAATTTCTCGGTCAAATTGTTATGGCGACGGTTAAAGGCGATGTGCATGATATTGGTAAAAATATTGTCGGTGTTGTTTTAGGGTGCAATAATTTTAGAATTATTGATCTCGGTGTGATGGTGCCGGCAGAAAAAATACTCAAAGCGGCTAAAGAGGAAAAAGCGGACATGATCGGTTTAAGCGGGCTCATCACCCCGTCTTTAGATGAGATGGTTCATGTTGCCGAAGAAATGCAGCGGCAAGGGTTTGATATTCCCTTGTTGATCGGCGGAGCTACAACCTCTGCCATGCATACGGCTGTGAAGATCGCCTCAGCTTATCAAGAGCCTGTTATTCATATAAAAGATGCCTCTCAAGCAGTCAACGTCTGCCGCGCGTTATTGTCAAAAGATAATAAGCAAGAATTGATCGCCAGGACGCAAGAGGGTTATGAGACATTAAGAGAAAAACATCATGTCCGTATGGCGACAGACCGCCGTTTGTTTATTGAACAGGCAAGGGAAAATAAAATTGATATCGACTGGCAGAAGGCAGAATTGACGAAGCCAACATTTCTAGGTAACAAGGCATTTAAGGCTTTTGATCTAAATGAAATCAGAGAGCGCATTGATTGGTCGCCTTTTTTTATGGCGTGGGAATTGAAAGGGAAATATCCGCAAATTCTGGAGCATCCCAAGATGGGGGTGGAGGCCGTAAAATTGTTTACGGATGCACAAAATTTACTGGATGAAATTATCGCGGCAAAAAGTTTGCGAGCCAATGCTGTGTTGGGTTTTTATCCTGCTAATAGTGTGGGGGATGATATCGAGGTATATAAAGATGACTCCCGAAGTGAAGTTATAACGACGTTCCACACGATTCGCCAACAGATAAAGAAACATGACAGCAAACCAAATTTTGCGTTAGCCGATTTCATCGCGCCCAAGAAAACCGGGCTTAAAGATTACATCGGCGGCTTTGCCGTCACCACCGGTATAGGGGCCGAAGTTTTAGCGGAGCATCACGCGCGACAAAAGGATGACTATAAAGGTATTATGGTAAAAGCTCTGGCAGACCGGCTTGCTGAGGCTTTTGCGGAATTGATGCACGAGAAAGTCCGCAAAGAACTCTGGGGCTTTGCTTCTGGCGAGTCATTGACCAATGAAGAACTCATTCAGTGCAAGTATCAGGGGATACGGCCGGCCCCGGGATATCCGGCATGCCCGGACCATACCGAAAAAAAAGAGTTATTCGATCTCTTGAACGTTTCACCATACACGGATATCCATTTAACAGAGAACTTCGCCATGATCCCGGCCGCATCCGTATGCGGTATTTATTTTTCACACCCGCAGGCAAAATATTTTGCTGTTACCCAAATATTCCAAGATCAAATCGCCGATCTGGCTGCCAGGAAAGAGATGTCTATTCCCGAATTGGAGAAATGGTTAAGCCCCTGCCTTGGATATGAAGTCGAATAATTTCTGAGGTTTAATGTTTCACCCCTTTTTTATATTTATAAAGCTTTTAACTTGTCTAAATATATATAAATGATTAAAATAAACTCATTATGAGCGAAAATAATCCCTCCAGAAAGATTTTAATTATTGATGATGATCCCTTGGCGGTCAAGCTCGCCAGTTCATTGCTCTCCTCAAGCGGCTATGAAGTTTTAGTAGCAAATGATGCCCCTGCCGGTTTGGAGAAAGCCATGACGGAATCCCCGGATTTGATCGTCATGGATGTGATGATGCCGATCATTAATGGATTCAATATCTGTCGTTTAATGAAATCTCAAGACAAGCACTGCCATATACCGATCATCCTGCTTACGTCACGCGCATCGGAAGACGACAAGCGGATAGGGGAGGAAGTGGGCGCCGATGCCTATATTTCTAAACCCTTTAATACTGAACAGTTCATCGCAAAGGTTAAAGAATTATTGCCTGCCTGAGACGGTTAGTCACAAATGGAAATTTAAAGGATCAATATGTTATTAAGGACAGCAGAAAAAATCGGCATCAATATTGTTGAGTGGTACAAGATTACCGCTGAGTTTTTAAGCCTGGGGATGCAATGCCTTTATTGGTTGATCGTCGGCCCGTTTAAAAAGAAGGCTGTTAAAAAAGATGCTGTTTTTGAACAAATGGTTTTCATGGGGGCGCATTCTATCATTATTGTTTTCTTTGTGACATTTTTTACCGGTGTCGTCCTGGCGATGCAATCGGCGCGTCAGTTGTCGCAAATGGGAGGCACGATTTATGTGGCGAGTCTGGTTTCTATATCAATATGCCGGGAACTGGGGCCTGTTTTGACGGCTTTGGTTATCGCCGGGCGTATTGGCGCGGCTATCACAGCGGAGATCGGTTCGATGAAAGTCAATGAGCAGATCGAGGCCTTGGATACCATGGCCATTAATCCGGTTCGGTTTTTAGTGGTTCCCAAATTGACATCACTTTTTTTTATGCTGCCTTGCCTGACGATTATTGGCGATATATCCGGGATGTTAGGAGGGTATATCGTCGGTGTTTACAATTTGAAGATTAATTCCCATTTATATCTGCAAACAGCCTTTAAGTATCTCACCTTAAAGGATGTCTATACGGGTTTATCGAAGTCATTTGTTTTT
>JAGLNJ010000061.1 GCA_023139575.1 Candidatus Omnitrophota bacterium
CTTCAAGGTCAGTATTAATCCCAACACGAATAACTTTGTATGGTGCCAAGAATCCATCCTCAATGCCTTGTTTAAGTGTGTAGGTATAAACCGGATCACCAAAGTATTCAATATTCGATATATCCTTTGTTTCCCTTGGGGTGGCGGTAAGACCAATATGAGTCGCAGAACTGAAATAATCAAGTATTGCTCTCCACGCACTGTCAGCATCCGCGCTTCCTCGATGGCACTCATCAACAACAACAAGGTCAAAGAAGTCTCGACTGAATTCTCTGTAGGCGTCTTTATCATCGTTATAATTAGTTAGTCCTTGATAAAGAGCAAGATAAATTTCAAAGGCTTTATCAATCTTTTTCTTTTTAATAACTGTCATGCGATCCTTGAAATGCTTAAAATCATTACGCTTGGTCTGATCAATGAGAACATTACGATCTGCCAAGAAAAGAATGCGTTTCTTTCTGCCATTTTTCCAAAGCCGATATATTGTTTGAAAGGCAGTATAAGTTTTTCCGGTTCCGGTTGCCATAACCAACAGTATTCGATTGTCACCGTGGGCGATTGCCTCAACCGTTCTGTTTACGGCTATTTGCTGATAATAGCGCGGTGTCCGCCCTGAACCATCGAAAAAATAATCAAACGAAGCAATTTCTTCCTGCTCCGAAGTTTCAATATTTTTATATTTTTTATACATTTGCCAAATTTCATCAGGGGAAGGAAAATTATCTAATGAAATTTCTTTCTCGACAGATGGAGAAAAGCCTGAACGGTCATGTATGATAAACCCATCACCGTTAGAGCTGAAAGCAACCGGAATATCAAGTATTTCCGCGTATCCTAAAGCCTGCTGTAACCCAGCACCTGCGGAATGGTTGTTATCCTTGGCTTCAATAACAGCAATAGGAATATTTGGCTTCAGGTATAAAATGAAATCAGCGCGTTTGCGTTTCCCGCGAGCGGTCTTATTGCCTTTGACAAAAATACGCCCATCCGTAAAAAACACTTCTTCACGAATTTGCTTTTCGACATTCCACCCAGCCTTGACAAGCGCAGGCAGGATGAATTGCGTACAAATATCCCGTTCTGATAATTCTTTTTTATTTGTCATTTTATTGATCCACTTTTTTTGAATTTTTATCCTCAATTTTATCCGCAATAAGCACCAACCAGCATTGAGGTCGTTTGAAATAATTCTTATCAGCAATACCAGCTTCTAAACGTCGTATATAATCTTCAAGGGATCCGATAAGACGCCTATTTAATGTGCGGCATGTTGTTGCTTGCCAAATTTCTTTAATACCGCCCGCGCAAGATCAATCGCGCTTACACCCGGTGTTCCTGTTCGCAATAAAATAGCGAGGAGTTCTGAATTGCTTAAACTTCGCTCGCCTTTCTTTAACAACTTTTCCCTTGGCCTGTCATCTGCCGGCCACGAGCTTATTCCTGACAATTTTTTACTTTTTGTTTTTGTCATTGCTCAATCTATTCCCGCCTTATGTAAAACAGTTCTACTTAAACAACGACAAATACTCTGATAAAGCGAACAATCTATTCCTTGAAAAACCTGTCACTTCTTTTAAAAATCCGACTCTCTGAAAATCCGCTATTAATCTTCCGCCCGCGGCAAAGCCTACTCCTAAATGTTCGGAAACCTGTCCGATAGAAACAATCGGATGCGAAAAAAGAAATAACAGAAATTTTTGAGCCGGCTTAGCTTTTCTCCCCATAGTTATAATCTTGTCATCATATTGTTTTCTCAGTTTAACAATGGCTTCTAAAGTTTCCTTTCCGTTCTTCGCAGTGTCAATGACTCCGGAAAGAAAAAACTTTATCCATTGATCAAGATCATTAGAAACCCTTACCACGCTCAAAGAATCGTAATACGATCCCTTATTCCTTTCAAAAAAATCGGAAAGATAAAGACAAGGCTTATTTAATATATCCATATCAACTAATTGCAAAGTTATAAGAAGTCGTCCTGTCCTGCCATTACCGTCCAGAAAAGGGTGAATCGTCTCAAATTGATAGTGACTGATCGCAACTCGAATTAAATGAGGGAGATTAATCTCTTTATTGTGCCAGAACTTTTCGAGGTCTGTTAATAAATCCGGCAAATTTTCTTGATGTGGCGGAACGAAAAAAGCGTCTTTTAAGTTTGATCCACCAATCCAGTTTTGACTTCTTCTTACTTCTCCCGGAAGCTTATGACGACCTCTTACGCCAGAGAGCAATCTCTTATGCGTCTCTTTGAGTAGCCTCATAGACAAAGGTAACTTATCAAGCTCATCAATGGCAAAATTCATTGCCTTAATATAATTTTGAACCTCTGCCCAGTCATCACGTTTTTCAGGACTGATTTCATTTTCGGGCAAAACAACTTCGTCAATATTAGTTCTTGTCCCTTCAATACGACTGGACGTTGTAGCTTCTTTTGCCATATGCATTTGAATAAAAAAATCCACATCTGGAACCAGCGTTGAATAGGCATTGAGTTCACCCAGATAGCGCATAGCATCTTCTAATAGGACAACAATTTGCCTATCTTCCCACTGATAATCAACATTGACTAAAGAAGGCAAAAAACTTTTATATTCATATTGTTGTTTGTAGGTTCCTGCTTTAAACATATATCACCTCGGCGTATTGGTTCCTAATTTTGAATGTCAAAATATGGCTATATATTATCATTTAACCTAATAAATGTCAATATGAAAATTTTTATTGTTATTTTTATTCTAAAACAGGATAAGTCTCCAAAAATGACAATAAGAAAATCTCTTATTTTCATTTTAAACACTAAATGATAATAAAAGATTTCGCTATTATCACTTTGATTATATTAAATGTGTAGAAAATTGCCCAATAATACAATTTCTTAACATTTATTATAACCAGCCAAAACACGACATGGCGAACGTCCGGTTTTTGGGCTGTTGGGGTGCTGAAAAACACACTAAAAATAGCCATAACTCCAATAAATACAGCATATTACAAGGTTTATGACGATCATGTAAAAATGGAAATGTTTATCAGTGAACCGGACGGCGAGCTTGTGCAAAACTTACCCCTCGAAGAACCCCAAAAACAGCGAACCCCGCTCCTTATTAAGGAACAGGGTTCGACTGAGCGTCAACAATGGCGGAGAGACAGGGATTCGAACCCTGGGTGGGTCGCCCCACAACGACTTTCGAGGCCGTCCCATTCAACCACTCTGGCATCTCTCCAATAAAATTCAGGTTTAATGGCCGGCGCTTATGGGCCAGCAAATATTCCGCGATCCAGAATGTGCCGATTACCTCGTCTATTTCAGATAAATCGGCCAACCACTCTGGCGTCTCTCCAAATTCTTCGGGGAAAAATTCGGATCTCGACCCCCAATGGGTGAGAGATCTTGAATATTCATTTTCAAAGACTGCTTTAAATCCACCGAATCCACCCCTGCTTCGCTCAATTGCTTCGTCAAGCTTTGCTTGACTTCGCGTTGGACTTCGCAGGACTAATCCGCCTCTTCTGCCATAGACTCATGTCCGTTGTTTGAGGTGGCGCAGGCGAATCAATAATTCGGTTCCCACTGGGTGCGAATTGATAATGATCGTTCAATTGGCTGCCAGCTCCCCACTTCATCAAAGCCGTCCGGCTGACCATCAACATTTAATTCATTAACCCTTAGAATCCCCTCATGAGTTATACCAAACTCCTTTTTGGGTGAAAATAACCCTAATGGAGAAGCAGAAATGACGAATTGTCCTTCCCCTATACTTTCAAAATCATATATGTAACCACCAAAATATCCGGATTTCAGATCTGTTGACCCCAACTTAAAACCTTCATTTCTTGAAATCAAAAGAAAATCCGGCAAATCTTCAATGCTCATGACTTCACGCTGCATTAAGGTCTGATAAGCTTCAATAAATTTTCCTAAAGCATCAACCGTAAATTGCGCCTGCCGGGCGCGGTTCATCGGGATCAACAAAACGACAAACACCACCAGCATAGCCACCAATAAACCCGCAATAAATACTACAATCTTACTTTTTTGGGGAAAATTTTGTTCCATAAACATCAGCATCTCCAAAATATTCAAGAATTGATTAATGTGGTATTAAAATTATACGCATATTCCCCTGATTTCGCAATATCAGAAATTTTCATGAATTTTAAACATCACGGATTGATGACCAAAGGAATAATCGCAAAGGAATCTACTGCTGTAAAATACTCTAAATCAATAATCTTGTCTTTTAACTCAGGGTCTTCGCCCTGCCAGGAGGTTACCCTGAAAAACGGCACCCAGCGGCAATAAAAAAGAATCTTTTCCCCTTCTTTATCTAAAGGTAATAGTCGACGGGAACCGATATTAAGCTGAAATTCATCATTGCCGAAATATTTCTTGAAACGGCTCACGCCCCCCCTAAACGACAATTTCAGCAACTTTTTCTCACCACCTCTGATTTTAAATTTATGAATGATTATTTCAGTATCAGCAATGGGTTTTCCTCCCAAGCTCAAATCCCCATATAAAAGGTACTCACCCGAGGCACAATTGCTCACCTCAATCTCACCGGTAAATTGAACAGTATCAATCTGACCATTTTGATTATCATCATGCAATTCATGCCGGAAGGACCCAATCACAAAGGAACACCTTATGCTTGAGTTCAATATTTCAAATTGTTGATTCAAATAATTGTTCCGTTTAATAAACAAACCAGCACTCAAAAGGAACTGTATCACCAATATAGAAAGCCACAAATTTCTCAGCCGCATCCACAAAGGCGGAAAAACCATTCCAAACATTAAAGCCAGCACGAAAGGGAGGAAATAGTATAAAACCAGCAGTAAGGCATACCAGGGATCGCTGGATGTAGACGCAAGTGAAAGGGAGAGTTTCTCCACGAAAAAAATGTACCCGGCAACCAGAGAAAAATAAACGGCTATAATCTGTACAATCAGCAAGAAATGCAGCCGATCATGAGGATGGGTTACATAGATTTTCCGTTTCTTCTGTTTTCTTTTTCGGACCAATACTTTTCTCTCAAGAAGCTCGATAAAAAAAGGAACCCTTAAAGCTCCGGCTCCTCTCCTGTCTTACTTTTTTGAAATTATTACGGCATTATTCACCGGAAGATTTCGACAAAATGTCTACCAGACGCTGATCAAGCTGATCTTTCATAGACCGCATAAGATCAATGGCTTTCCCCCGGCTGAATGACGTGCGATAGGGCCGATCCGTCGTTAAAGCATCATAGATATCAGCCACAGCCAAAATTCGCGCGAGCAAATGCACTTGTTCACCTTTCAAACCATCGGGATAACCGCTGCCATCCAACTTCTCATGATGATGGCGAATAACATCGCAAAGGTTCCGCAATGAACGTATGGGCTTAATAATCCCTTCACCGATCTCACAATGCTTGCGCATCATGTCCATTTCCGTCGCGTTCAAAGGCCCGTTTTTCTTCAAAATCTTATCTGTTACGCCGATTTTACCTATATCATGCAACCTGGCGGCATCACGCAGTGTCTTAACATCCTCTTTACTTAAATTCATACCTTTGGCAATATGCACAACAAACTTTGCCACACGGTCCAAATGGCCTCTGGAATATGGATCTTTAGCTTCAACCGCCAAAGCCAGGGCGGAAATGGTTTCAAAATAAGTTTTCTCCGCGTCTTCATTCAATTTCGAATTCTCAATAGCGACAGCGGTCTGCAAAGCCAGGTTATATAATAAGTTCTTCTCTTCATCATCAAAAGGCTCTTCCGATTTCCTGCCAGAAACTGCAATGACCCCTAGAATATCATCGTGCAACAATAGGGGTGACACTAACATGGGAGCTTGAAATATGGAAAGCAGAGCAGATTCATGCGGGACCCTTTCAATAACCGACGGCAATCTCTCCTTCACGATGAAACCAAATATCTCATGATCTAAGCTGATCTTGACCTGCTTGGTATCAAGCAAGTCCTTCCCAAAAACGGCCTTCACGGTCAAATCCCTGCCCTCTTTGTCCTTCAACAGCAATACCCCTTTTTCAGCCTGCAAAGCCTGAGTTACGGTCTCTACAATAAGATTAAGAAAATTATCGATATTTTCCATAGTCGTAATACCTTCGCCTACTTTAGAAAGAACCGAATGCAAAGTCTTTTTCGCCAACTCGAGGTTGCGGACATTTTGCTCTAATCGGGAAGTTATCTCATTAAACGACTGGGCAAGTATAGCAATTTCATTTTTATTGTCCACCGTAATAGTCCTCGCCTTTTTGGGCCCAAGAATCTCCTCAATCGCAATCCGATTCTCTTTCGCTATATCGATGATCCGCATAATCATCTGCCGCATCGCGAAATAACCAATCAGAACCCCTAAAACCACAAAAATCAGCGTCAGTTCAAAATCATCAACCGATAGTTCTATATTCCCCGTGCTTTTAACCTGTGAGAACAGATAAAAAAGAACAGACATCGGAACAATTGACATTATAAAATAAAAAATGGTGAGTTTTCTTAAAAGAGAGGTATTTTCAAATGACGTTAATCGAAGTCTTTTTGCCATCTATTTGCCTTTCGGTGTATATCTTAGAAAATTATTGTTCAGGACATCTTTATATAACGATAATAGTATATCATAGTAAATTTTTAAGAAAAATGACAAAATAGTTTTTTTATCTTCATCACTTGAAAGGGGGCGCAACCAAAATGACCGGGTTATTTATTGGATTTCATAAGATCTTGGACTTGGTGAAGTTGGGAAATGATATTCTGCGCCTTCTGGGCGGCATGCAGGGAATGAGAACTCCATGCGAATTGAAATCCTAATTCATATGTCGATTTATATGTGGCGCCCATAATGTTCAGCTTAAATTCTTCAAAAATAAAATTCCATAAAGTTTTATTTAAATCCGGAAATGCAACAGGATTTTTATAAAAGGGAATCCCATAATCAAAGCTCAAAAGGAGCATCGCCAAAGAATCAATCCTGGCTTGCTTTTTCAACAAGGCCTCTTTCAAGGCCTTTTTTCCACGATGAGCGTCCATGGTCACAAAGATTTCATCTGCTGCTTTTTTAATATAATCTTCCGGCAAAATACGGAAATAAAAGGCAAACTCCGGATCGTCTTTCATCCGTTCGAGAATAAAAAGCATATCGTGAGAACTGAAATTCTCAGGAAGAAAATAGCGCCCCACATAATGCTGACTGTGTTTTCGGGAAATCAAGGGCGTAAAAATGCCCATCGTGATAGCGATGGGGATACAAAAAACAAGAATAATGAGGGCTATTTTGATTAAAGGCTTCATTATTTTAATAGAAGTACTGATTAATAAATAGCGGCTCCGCCGCAAAGCGTAAAACCCAAGATTCCCCCACCCCTTCAGAATTTCTAATTTAGAAAATGCGGGAGAACTCCTTCCTTCTCTTTGAATAAAACTGTTTCTTTCAAGCAGAAATGGCGGAGAGGCCGAGATTCGAACTCGGGGTCCCTCGCGGGACAACGGTTTTCAAGACCGCCGCATTCAACCGCTCTGCCACCTCTCCGAATTACATAACATATTATAAGCTATACATATATAGCATTTTTCTTACTTTCCATTCTGTTGACTTTTTTGCTTGGGGACCATGTGGGGACTAAATTGGAGCAAACATCACCGGCTTTAGAGCTAAACCCTTCCCCAAGAATTTCGACAACTCGTTTTTTATGATCCGGCGATAAAT